>JAEUIF010000759.1 GCA_016795185.1 Planctomycetia bacterium
CCCGCCGCTCGCCTGAAAAAATGATAGACACATCCGGCCGAATCTCTACCGCACCGCATCCAGCGTCGTGCGAATCGTCCGGGCCAGTTCGTGCGGCCGATAGGGTTTGTTGACGAAGCCAAGCACGCCTTCCCGATCCGACGCCGTCACCAGCTCCGAGGAATAGCCGCTGGAGAACAGCACGCGCACTTCCGGATCGAGCTGCAAGAGCTGGCGCAGGGCGTCCTGCCCGGAGAGCCGGGGCATGGTCAGGTCGAGGATGACCAGGTCGATCTCGGCCCGGTGCGCGCTGTACACTTCCACCGCTTCGACGCCATCCACCGCCAGCAGCACCCGGTAGCCGTAGCGCTGCAAGATCGTCTTGCCCAGGTTGCGGATGATGGCCTCATCGTCTACGAGCAAAATGGTTTCCTGGCCGCCGTTGACCGCGTGCGCGGATGCGGCCGGCGCGGGCACGGGCGGTGGACTGTCCGGCGGGGCCGGTTCGGCAGCGCAGCGCGGCAAGTAGATGTCGAAGTCGGTGCCCTTGCCGACCTCGCTCTGGCATTCAATCCAGCCCTGATGCTGCTTGACGATGCCGAAGACCATCGCCAGCCCCAGGCCGGTGCCCTTGCCCGGCTCCTTGGTGGTGAAGAACGGATCGAAGATGCGCGTGCGGATCTCCACCGGGATGCCGCCGCCGGAATCGCGCACGCGCAAACGGACGAACTCGCCGGCGCGGGCGTCGAAATGGCGGCGCAGGTGATCCCGCTCCAGCAGCACGTTGGCGGTCTGGAGCGACAGCCGGCCGCCCTCGGGCATGGCGTCGCGGGCGTTCAGGCACAGGTTCATCAGCACCTGGTTCATCTGGCCGGGGTCGGCCTGCACCGTCCACAGGTCGGACGCCGGCTCGACCGCCACCTGAATGCGCGGGTCGATGGTGTGCCGCAGAATAGCCACGGTTTCGTCGATGACGGCGTTCAGGTCGGCCGGCTGCAAGCGGAGCAGCGTTTGCCGGGAGAAGCCGAGCAGCTGGCCGGTCAGCTCGGCGGCGCGGGCGGCGGCGCGTTCCATGTCGCGCAGCAGATCGTAGTGCGGATCGCCTGCGCGCGCGGCGGCCAGCAGCAGCGAGGCGTTGCCGAGGATGGCCGTCAGCAGGTTGTTGAAGTCGTGGGCCACGCCGCCGGCCAGCTGGCCGATGGCTTCCATCTTCTGCGCGTGCCGCAGCTGCTCCTCCAGCCGCTTGCGCTCGGTGATGTCGGCGACCACGGCGAGGATGCCGGTCACCGCGCCCTGGGCGTCGTAGAGCGGGGCACCCGAATAGACGATGTCGATCAGCGAACCGTCCTTGCGGCGGCGCATCGTCTCCACGCCCGTGATGGTCTCGCCGTTGGCGATCGCGGAGAACAGCGCTTGCCGTTCCTGCTGCTTCTCCGGCGGTGTGTAGTCGGGGATCTTTCCCAGCACCTCCTCGGCGTTCCAGCCGAAGATGCGCTCGGCGGCGGGGTTCCAACCCCAGACCCGACTGTCAAAATCCATCGTGATGACCGCCAGCGGCGAGGCGATGAACAGCGCTTGCAAGGTCTGGTTGCTCTCGCGCAGGGCCGCTTCCGCCTGCTTGCGCTCGCCGATGTCGCGCACCAGCACGGTGAAGATCGGCGCGCCGCTGGTCGGCACGCGCGTCAGCGCCAGCTCGACGGGAAACTCACTGCCGTCGTGGCGCTGCGCGGTCATCTCGACCAGCTTGCCCAGTTCCAGGGGCTGCCCAGGTTCTTGAAAACGCTGCTGGCCCAGGCGATGGCGCTCGCGCGCCACCGCCGGCAAGATGCGCGCGGCCAGCTCGGTGCCAATCAGCTCCGCCCGCAAGTAGCCGAACATTTTCTCCGCCGCCGGGTTGCACTCCAGCACCCAGCCCTGGGCGTCGATGATGATGATGGCGTCGAGCGCCGATTCCAGCACCGCGGTCTTGCGCGCCTCACCGTCGCGTACCGCCTGCTCCACCGCCTTGCCGTCAGTGATGTCGATGGATACCCCGCCGACCGCTTCGATTTGCCCCTGGGCGTTGCGCAGCGGAAACTTGACCGTGTGGAACCAGCGTGTTTCGGTCGGGAAGTCCAGGCATTCCTCGAACGCCTGCGGCGCGTTGGCCGCGATCACCCGCTGGTCGCTTTCCAGGAAATGGCGGACGATGGAGGCCGGCAGGAACTCGTCGAGCAGCCGGCCGACGACGGCTTCCTGCCGCAGCCCGAACACCTCTTCCCAGGCGCGGTTGACCAGCAGGAACCGACCGCCCGTCGATTTGACGTAGATCGGCATGGGGGCGTGCTGCATCAGCTGGGCGAAGAAGCCAACGACGACGCTGCCGTCCACCGTCGGCGCGGGAGTGGGCCGGGACGCACCGGCTTCCAGCTGCGCGACCCGGGCGCGCAGCCGCGCGACTTCTGCCTGGAGTTCCTCGCGGCTCGGCGCAAGATCGTTCATGGGTTCCTCCCCTGAACGGCCGCGCAACCGCACGGGGCTGCACGCTGGCCTGGGGCGGCGACGGCCGCGGGGGAGCGGAGGGGCAACCGTCGCCTCCTCATTAGATAGGGTATGGAGCGAATTGCAAAGGGGAATTGCGCGGCCGTCGTCAGCCGGGACCGAGGTAGCGAAAGCGCGGCGTCCGCGTGCCGGCGACTTCGACTTCCTCGCGAAACATGGCCAGCGGCCGGACCCACAGAGCACGGTCGCCATACTCCTGCCGGTAGACGACCAGCGCTTCCTCGGTCTCGCTATGGCGCGCGACGCCGATCACCGTGTACTCGTTGCCCTTGTAGTGCCGATAGCGGCCCGGCGGCAGGTCCATGCGAGCGATCCTCGAAACAGTTGGTAACCGCACGCGACATCGAAGGAGAGCCTCCGTGGATCGGGCCAGCCACGTTCTTTGCCGCGCAGCCACACTCTTTACCGCGAAGCGGTAGGCAGGCAGTGTTCGCCGATGCTGTTGGTGTGGCCCACGATTCGCTGCCTACTTCGCCATCTTCTCGTTCAGCACCCGGAAGCGGGCCTGGCTGAGCGCGTTGGTGGCGGCGGTGTCGTTGGGCTTGGCGCGGAGGGCGGCTTCGTACTCGTCCACGGCCTGGCCGTACTTCTTGCCGGCCATGAAGGCGTTGCCGTTGGCCATGTGCTGGCCGTAGCGGGCGTCATTCAGACCCACCGTGGCGGTGGGGTCGCCAGGCTTGTACTTCAGCGCCTGGCTGAAAGCGTCGATCGACTTGTTGAAGAGTTGCAGACGCAGGAAGTTCTGGCCCATCGCCAGCTGGCGTTCGTAGGTTTCCTTCGGAATCAGGCCGCTTGGCGGCTTCTCCGCGACGGGTTCCTCGCCGCTCAGCAGCTTGGGCAGTTCCTTGAGGCGGCGTTCCACGCGGCCCCTGGACAGCGGGCTGAGCTTGACCAGCGCCTGCTCGTACCAGAACTTCGCGCGCAGGTAAAGCTCCTTGCGGGCCACGCCCTGGGCGTCTTCCGCCAGTTCCCACCAACCGTCGGCGAGTTCCAGCTGGGCCTGGCCGTCCTTGGGCTGGGCCAGGTCTTTCTTCGCCTGGCTGCTGAAGCGGGCCTCGCCGCTCTGCGCGATCCACGGCAGCGCCTGGTCCCAGTCGCCCTTGAGGCAACCGAGATAGCGGCCCCAGCGCCAGCTGGCTTGCAGGTCTTTCGGCGACTTCAGGAAGACGGTCTCCGCCGCGCGGCGTGCGTCGGGGTAGTCGCCGGCGATCTCCGCGATCTCCTTGGCCCGGTTCTGCACCTGGGCAACTACTGCCGGGTTGTTGGCCTTCTTGGCCGCGACCTCGGCTAGTTCGAGCAGGGCTTTCGCTCCGGCGAAGTTGTCTTCGGCCACGCAGTCGTCGGCGAGGTCGAGGGCGGTTTCCGCGAAGGATCTCATCGCGGCCGGCGGTTGCTGCGATTGCACCGCGCCGGACAGCACCTGGAGGCGGCCCGCCAGCGCGTCGATCACGTAACGGCGGTCCACCTCGTCGATGATGCGCAAGGTCAGTTCCAGGTCGCCGGCATCGAAGGCCCGGTTGGTCGCTTCGTGCAGCAGCACGTAACGATAGACGGTGTTATCGCGTGGCGTGTTCAGGGCTTCCTTGAACAGCTTCTGCGCCAGCGCCTGGCGGTCGGCCGGGGTCTTGCGGGCGTAGTCGGCGGCGTACTTCTCCTGCACCTGCTTCTGGGCTTCCAGCAAACGCCCCGCATCGGGCACCGGCTGTTTCACCGGGAACGACGGCTCCACCCGCGGCGGGATTTTCGGTTCGACCTTCGGTTCGACCTTGGGTTCGGTCTTCGGTTCGACTTTGGGCTCAGTCTTCGGTTCGACCTTGGGTTCGGTCTTCGGTTCGACCTTGGGCTCGGTCTTCGGCTCGGTTTTGGGCTCGGTCTTTGTTGCCGGCTTCGATTCGGGGCGCGTTTCGCTGGGTGGCGTCGGCGTGGCATCAGTGGTGACGGCAGCGCCCTGGGTGCCGTTCTGGAAGGGCACCAGTTCTGGGTAATGCGCGGCGGCCAGGACGACGCCGACCACGGCTGACAGCAGCACACCGAGGGCCAGCACCAACCGGCGGCCCCTGGACCGACTGCGATAGGGCCGGTGCTGCGCGCCGTCGTCAGCGCCGTGGATGCCTTCCCAGAGGTTGGTCTTCTTCTTGGGCCGCTGAACGGCGACCATCTTCTGCGTCGTGCCCGAGTTCTTGCTGGACGCCGAACGGTCGCGCTTCTGCGCGAACGGGGCCAGGGCGGCGGCGACTTCGGCCGGGGTCTGGAAGCGATCTTCCGGCTTCTTCGACAGCAACTTCTTGACGATGGCCTGAATGTCCTTGGGCACGTCGCCCCGGAACTGCTCCAGCGACGGCGGCGCTTCCAGCTGGTGCTTCACCAGGATTTCCGTGACCGTATCGCCCAGGAACGGCGGCTGGCCGGCAAGCAGATAGAACAGCGTGCAGCCTAGACTGTATACGTCCGCGCGAATATCGACGGTGTGCGCGTTCTTGGCCTGCTCGGGCGCCAGGTAGTCGGGCGTGCCGACCACGGTGCCGACTTTCGTCAGGCTGCTTTCGCCGCCGTCTGGAGACTCCGTACGGACCAGGCCCATGTCGAGCAGCTTGACGGTGCCGTGCCGATCCACGAAGAGGTTGTGCGGCTTGATGTCGCGATGCACCAGGCCCTTTTCGTGGGCATGCTGCAAGCCGAGGGCCGCTTGCCGGACGTACTCGCAGGCTTCGCCGGGCGGCAGCGCGCCGCCGCGCTTGACGAGCTTGCGCAGGTCGGAGCCCTCGACGAGTTCCATCGCCAGGTAATGGGTATCGCCCGCCTGGCCGGCATCGTAAGCCGCCACGATGTTCGGGTGGGACAGCTGCGAGATGACGCGCATTTCCTGAAAGAAACGCCGCGCCGTGGTCACGCTTTGCAGCTTTTCCTTCTTGATGGTCTTGAGGGCGACCACGCGGTTCATCGGTAGGTGGTGGGCCTTGTAGACCGAACCCATGCCGCCTTCGCCCAGGCGGTCGAGTAGCCGGTACGGCCCGAGGTTCAGGCTCTTGCCCCGGCCCTGAATGAGTTGATTGGCCTGCCACTGGGTCAGCACGCCGCGCTGGATGAGGTCTTTCGCGAGGGGGGTGGGATCGTCGTTCTTGGCCAGCGGACTGCGCTTGATCTCCTCCACCTGGGCGGCAGCCAGCAACTGGCTATCGCTCAGGGTGGTGAGAAAGACGGCAGTGCGGCTGACAGCCATGACGCATCCTCACGCGATTGCGGTGCCTCCGCCCCACGGCAAGCGGCCACGTGGGTCCGTACCATCTCCTGATGATAGCCTCCAGCAGGTGAAAACTTGCGCGAAAAGCGCCAAAATTTTCGCCCGGTGAAGGATCGGGGGACACCATCAGCAAGTGATTATTCGCCAGACAGTTGCAGCACGACACCCGGGCCGGTTGCCGTCGAAAACGTGCGCCGGAATCGACGCGGCGGTGAAATGGCGTCGTCCCCCCACGAGATGTCATAGCGATCGCGGACGCCGGCTGCCAGTGGTAAACCACCATCCCCGGTGCGGGGTGGTCAATGGTTGACCACCCTCCGGGCCAAGAAAATCCGCTGGGGACGGAGTGGCAAAAACCCCAATGGTTTGCCACTGCGCGCCAATTGCCTCTTGGCACCCTGTGGCAAAAAACCCAGTGTTTTGCCACAGGGTGCCAAAATGGTCCTTTGGTCCCGACTGCCCTTGATCCACCGCACCCCGGTTTGGCAGACTCGGGTTGGCCGCAGGCTCTGGCCATCAGCCATCGTCAAAGAACTCGTTGCCGGAT
>JAEUIF010000760.1 GCA_016795185.1 Planctomycetia bacterium
CCCGCCGCTCGCCTAGCTCGGACAATCGAAGTAAGTGAAGGCCCCCTGCCTGCCCCCATTCCGAAAGGCACTCTCCATGCTGCGCACCTGCATCGGTTGTTTCGCGCTCGGCGGCCTGGTCCTGGTTCTGAGCGCTCCGGCCCGTTCCGCCGATGACGGCGTCATCAAGCTGTTCAACGGCAAGGACCTGACCGGCTTCTACACCTACCTCAAGGGCCACGGCAAGAACAAGGACCCCGAGCAGGTCTTCACGGTGCAGGACGGCGCGATCCGCGTGTCCGGCCAGACCTTCGGCTGCTTCGTGACCGAGAAGGAATACGAGAACTATCACCTGATCGTCGAGTTCAAGTGGGGCACCAAGACCTGGCCGCCGCGCGAGAAGAAGGCGCTCGACAGCGGCATCCTGCTGCACTGTGTCGGCGAGGACGGTGCGGCCGGCGGCGTCTGGCTCGAATCCATCGAGTGCCAGCTGATCGAGGGCGGCACTGGCGACTTCATCCTGGTCAAGGGCAAGAACACCCCGAAGCTGACCGCCGAAGTGGAGCAGCGCGGCAAGCAGTGGTACTACAAGCCCGGCGGCGAGTCGAAGGAGTTCCCTCCCGGCCGCATCAACTGGTACGCTCGCAGCCCCGAATGGAAGGACGAGCAGGGCTTTCGCGGCAAGGACGATGTGGAAAAGCCCGCCGGCGAATGGAACACCGTCGAGTGCATCTGCGACGGCGCCAAGATCACCAACATCCTGAACGGCAAGGTGGTCAACGTCGGTACCAAGGCCAGCCTGACGAAAGGCAAGATCCTCTTCCAGTCGGAAGGGGCCGAGGTCTTCTTCCGGCGGATCGATTTGAAGCCTTTGAAGAAGTAACCTTGAGAAAGCCCCTCGCCCCTGGCGGGAGAGGGGTTGGGGTGAGGGGTGTAGCGGCCTGCGAGTGCGTGAACTTACCCCTCACCCCAACCCCTCTCCCGCCAGGGGCGAGGGGCGTTGCGAAGCCGCCAGCGGCGGCGAAACCGTTGACACTCCCAGAGGCCGCCGCTATCTTACCTTTTTCCAGAACCCGACCGAAATTGCAGGGCGAGGAGTTCAATGGTCCGGAAGAAGCTCGGCCGAGGCCGAAAAAACCGCTGTCGCTTTTGCACCAAGGATGGCTGCCCCCGTCCGGTGTTTGTCGATTACAAGGACGTGCAGGGCCTCAAGAAGCTCTGCACCAGCCAGGGCAAGCTCTTTAGCCGCAAGCGCAGCGGCACCTGCGCCGCTTTCCAGCGCGCCGTCAGCGTGGCCATCAAGCGCGCCCGCTACATGGGCCTGATGCCCTACGTCGGCGAATAAATCCGATCATGCGGGCGAGCGGGGGGCGTTAGCCCCCTGTTGCCAGCGCCGGTTCACTGGCGGCGGCAACAGGGGACTTACGCCCCCCGCTCGCCAACCCGTGCTCCTTTCTCCCAAGGTCACGCACCGGCGAACATCCCCGTCCGCCCGCGTGTCCACTGGACAGCACACCCGTTGTAGGGGTGGGCCACTCATTCCTTTCCGGGAGGCTTTTCCCCATGCTCACTCTGAAACTGCCCGACGGCTCGACCCGGCAGGTCCCGCCCGGCACCCGGCCGCGCCAGGTCGCCGAGGGCATCGGCAAGCGCCTGGCCCAGGCTGCCGTCGCCGCCAAGGTCAACGGCGAGATCGTTGACCTCGAACGCGAACTTACCCCCTCACCCCCGTCCCCTCTCCCGCCAGGGGAGAGGGGAGATCAATCGCAGCCCCTCTCCCCTGGCGGGAGAGGGGTTGGGGGTGAGGGGGATACTCTGTCGTTTCAAATCCTGACCGAGAAGGACGCCGAAGCGCTGACCGTGCTGCGCCATAGCTGCGCGCACGTGATGGCCCGCGCCGTGCTGCGGCTGTATCCGGGCGCGCAACTGGCCTTCGGGCCGGCCCTGGAAAACGGCTTCTACTACGACATCGACTGCGACCCGCCGATCCGCGAGGAAGACTTCCCGCGCATCGAAGCGGAGATGAAGAAGATCGTCACCGCCGCCGAGCCCTTTGAGCGCTTCGAGCGCGTAACCCCGGAAGCGCGCGGCCTGGTCCTTGACATGAAGCAGGGCTACAAGGTCGAGCATATCGACGAAGAGCTAGGAAAATTTCCGTCGCTCAGCTTTTACCGCCAGGGCGAGTTCATCGACCTCTGCCGCGGCCCGCACATACCGCATGCCGGCAAGATCGGTGCCTTCAAGCTGCTGAGCATCGCCGGTGCCTACTGGAAGAACGACGCCAGCCGGAAGCAACTCCAGCGGCTTTACGGCACCTGCTTCTTCTCGCAGAAGGAACTCGACGCCTACCTGCACCAGCTCGAAGAAGCCAAGAAACGCGACCACCGCGTGCTGGGCAAACAACTGCGGCTATTCACCATCAGCCAGCAGGTGGGCAGCGGCCTGATCCTCTGGATGCCCAAGGGCGCGACCATTCGCGGGCTGCTGGAGCATTTCATCAAGGATGAGTTGCTCAAGCGCGGCTATCAGCCGGTCTACACCCCGCACATCGGCCGGCTGGAACTCTATCGCACCAGCGGACACTTTCCCTACTACCGCGACGCCCAGTTCCCGCCGATGTACTTCAACTACGTCGCCGGGGTGCTGGACCTGATTCACTATCGGCTGTCGGCCGGCGAACTGAGCGAAGACAAGGAGAAGCAGTTCCAGGAATGGCTCGATCTGGCCGGCTATGCCGCGCCGTACTACCGGGCCGCCAAGACCACCGACGAGAAGCTACAGCGCGTCCACGAGAGCGCGTTGCAGGTAATGAACGGCATCGGCCTGCAAATCCCCAAGTACCGTGAGGCGCAGACCCACGCCGAGCGGGCGGCAGCGCTCAACGACTGGTTGAAGGAGCAGGAAGGCTACCTGCTCAAGCCGATGAACTGCCCGCACCACATTCAGATTTACAAGGCCGAGCCGCGCAGCTACCGCGACCTGCCGGTGCGTCTCGCGGAGTTCGGCACCGTCTACCGCTTCGAGCAGACCGGCGAGCTGTCCGGCATGACCCGCGTCCGCGGCTTCACCCAGGACGATGCGCATCTGTTCGTCACCCCCGAGCAGATCGAAATCGAGGTCGGCGCGAACGTGGACCTGGTGCTGTTCGTGCTGTCGAGCCTGGGCTTGAACGACTATCGCGTCCGCATCGGCCTGCGCGATCCGGGCAGCGACAAGTACGTCGGCGATCCGGCCGATTGGGACAGGGCGGAAAAGACCCTGATCGACCTCGTAGCTTCGCGCGGCATGAACTACAGCGCCGAGCAGGGCGAAGCCGCGTTTTACGGCCCGAAGATCGACTTCGTGGTCCGCGACTGCATCGGCCGCGAATGGCAGCTGGGCACCGTGCAGCTCGACTACAACCTGCCGAAGCGTTTTGAGCTGGAATACGTCGGCGCGGACAACCGCACCCACCGGCCGGTGATGATTCATCGCGCTCCGTTCGGCTCGATGGAGCGCTTCATGGGCATCCTGATCGAGCACTTTGCCGGCGCGTTCCCGCTCTGGCTGGCCCCGGAGCAGGTGCGCATCTGCCCGGTGAGCGAGCGCTTCTCCGACTACGGCAAAAAGGTGGAAGCGGAGCTGCGGGCCAGCGGCCTGCGCGTCACCGGCGACTACCGGCCGGAAAAGATCAACTACAAGCTGCGCGAGGCGTCGCTGGAGAAAGTGCCCTACATGGTGATCGTCGGCGAGAAGGAGCAGACCGCCAACACCGTGTCGGTGCGCGACCGCGCGCTGGGCGAAGGCAAGGAAGCGGAACTCGGCGCGATGCCGGTCGCCGAGCTGGCCGCCCGCTTGCAAAAGGAAATCCAGGAACGGCGCATCCGCCAGGTCAGCACCGCCAGCGCCGGCCTGAGCGATAGCTCCGCCAAGTTCAGCGGGTGAACCCCGCTGGGTCCGCCACTCCGCCACTTCGCCATGCGGGGAAATTGGCGGAGCCAGGCCCAAGTTCGTAGTTCCGCCTTCAGGCGGCGAGTCGCTCGACCGCCTGAAGGCGGAACTACGAACAATACCGGACGGAAGGCCCTGGGTCCGCCACTCCGCCACGCAGGGCAGTGGCGGACCCAGGCGCTTTATCCCGTTGCACTCGCCGCCGCCGCCGTCGATAATCGGGCGCGATTCGCTCTCCATTGCCTTACCCGCCAAGCTTGAGGACTTGCCATGTACGCGCGATCCTGGCTGCTCTTGCCCCTGGGCCTTTGCCTCTGTGCCGTGCCGGCCGGCGGCGCGGACGAACCGGCCACTCCCATTGGCTGGAAGAAGACCGTCATCGAGAAGAAGTTCCGGGCCGAGGGCGTGGCCGTCGCCGACGTCAACAAGGACGGCAAGCTCGACATTCTCGTCGGTGACGTCTGGTATGAAGCGCCCGACTGGAAGGTCCACGAGATCCGCAAGCCCGGCGACTACAAGGACGGTTCGGGCGGCTATAGCCAGTGCTTCGCCTGCTGGGCCGACGACCTCAACGGCGACGGCTGGGCCGACCTGGTCGTCATCGGCTTCCCCGGCGCGCCCTGCCACTGGTATGAAAACCCGCAGAACAAGGCCGGCCACTGGAAGCAGCACGTCATTTGCAAGAGCGCCTGCAACGAGACCCCGCAGTATGTCGATCTCTTCGGCAAGGGCCAGCGCGCCCTGGTCATGGGCTTCGAGGACAAGCAGATGGTCTGGGTCGCGCCGGGCAAGGACCCCACGCAGCCCTGGGAAGTGCATGCCATCAGCGAACCGGGCAAGCCGGCGGCCGGCAGCCAGAAGTTCGCGCACGGCCTGGGCGTCGGCGACGTGAACGGCGACGGCAAGCTCGACGTCATCGTGCCCCAGGGCTGGTACGAACAACCCGCCAAGGACGACAGCCAGTCGCCCTGGAAGTTCCACCCCGCCGGCCTCGGCGCGGCCTGCGCCGACATGTACGCCTACGACCTCGACGGCGACGGCAAGGCCGATGTGATTAGTAGCTCGGCCCACAACTACGGCATCTGGTCCTACCTGCAAAAAGTCAAGGACGGCGCGGAGCCGAACTTCGTCAAAAAGGACCTGTTCCCGAAACTGTTCTCGCAGTCGCATGCCATGAACCTGCTGGACGTGAATGGCGACGGCCAGAAGGATTTTGTCACTGGCAAGCGCTGGTGGGCGCACGGCCCGAAGGGTGACGTGGACCCCAACGACCCGGCGGTGCTCTACTGGTTCGAGGCGAAGAAGAGCAAGGACGGCATCGTCGAGTTCACGCCGCACAAGATCGACGACGATTCCGGCATCGGCACCCAGTTCTGGACCGGCGACTTCAACGGCGACAAGCTGCCCGACATCGTCGTGGCCAACAAGAAGGGCGTGTTCCTGATCGAGCAAGTGCGCAAGCCGTGAACAACGATCAACGAGCGGCGGTGCGCTGCGGGCCCGCCGCTCGTTGTCTCTTGAGCGATCCTCCGCCGGTTGCCAGAATGAATTCGGTCGCCATCCAACTGTCGGGCTTCGCGATAACGTTGTACGAATGAGGGAGGTAGAGCGATGACCAACCGCCTGCTGTTGCAGCGTTACGTCCGCCGCTCCCACCTCGCGGAAGAGCTGGCGGAATCCTGGCGCGAACCCGAATCGACGGAGCCGGCCAGTCCGGACTTCGAGTCGATGATCGATGAGTGTTTGCAACTGCGCGACTTGACCCGTTCCGCCGTCCAGGCCCTGCTCGCCGAACTCTATGACGAACAACTGGTGAAGGAGAGTTTTCGCGCCGAAGAGGTCGTGCGTCGCGAGTTGTCGCGCGGGCTGCGCATCTTCGCCCTGGTGGCGGACGCGCTTGCCGCGGCGGGAACGAGTCCGCCGCGCGCCGAAGCGCAGGCCGTTTTCGCGGCGGCGTTCGCCGAACTGCGCGGCTACCAGCAACAACTTGACGACGCCTTGCCCGCGTTCGATCCCGCCATCGGCCGTCAGGCGCGAGTGGAATTGGAGCGCGGCGAAGGCGAGTTCGCGGAGGATGTGCTTGCCCGCCTTCAGAGTCAACATCCAGCCAGCGGTCATTAAGGCGCTCGGCTTTGCCGATCTCTCCCGCACCGCGCTCGTGCGGCTCGTCGCCAAGCTGCTGACCGAGTTGCCGGGCGACGTCGGCGCGCTGCGGCACCGGCGCTTGCCGGACGATCCAGATTGCTTCGAGTACCGCGTGGCCATTTACGACCAGGACCAACCGGAACGGCCGCGCCGCTTCCTGTTTCGCTTTGCCGTCAACGACACTCGCTCGCCAGATGTACTCTTCCTGGTGAACGTGCGCTTCAGCTCCAAACCCTGGCAACCTGAACCTTGAAATCCGTCACCTGTCAACTGTTGAGGAATGTCTCCATGCCGAGGTACGTGAGTCGATTGCTGTTCTGCGGCGTCCTGTTGCTGGCAACCGCCGCCATCATGTCCCCGCCCGCCGCCGGCCAGGCTGGCGACTGGAAGCCGCTCTTCAACGGCGCGGACCTCACCGGCTGGGACACCTGGCTGGGCAAGCCCCACAAGGGCACCGAGGTCGTCGGCCTGAACACCGACCCGAACAAGGTCTACGTCGTCGTCGATAAGGACGGCAAGCCGGCCATTCGTATTTCGGGCGAGATCTTCGGGGCCATCACCACCAAGGACGAGTTCGAGAACTATCACCTGAAGCTGGAGTTCAAGTGGGGCGAGAAGAAGTGGCCGCCGCGCGAGAACGCGGTGCGCGACAGCGGCCTGCTCTACCATTGCGTCGGCAAGCAAGGCGCGGCCGGCACCTTCTGGATGCAGTCGCAGGAGTGCCAGATTCAGGAGAAGGACTGCGGCGATTACTGGAGCGTGGCCGGCGCGATCGTGGATGTGGAAGGCGAGCGCAAGGACGGCAAGGGGCCGGTCATCTACAAGAAGGGCGGGACGAAGTTCACGGTGCCGAGCAAGGATTCGGGCGGGCCGCGCATCGTCAAGAACGCCGATTACGAGAAGGCCGGTGAATGGAACACCATCGAACTGCTGACCGTGGGCCAGACCAGCGTCCACATCGTTAACGGCAAGGTGGTCATGATCCTCACCGGCTCCCGCCACAAGGAAGGCGACAAGGAAGTGCCGCTGACCAAGGGCAAGATTCAGCTGCAATCCGAAGGCGCGGAAGTGTTCTACCGGAATATCGCGGTCAAGCCGCTAAAGCAGATTCCCGAAGAGTATCTGAAGTAAAACTCTGCCCCCTCGCCCCTTGCGGGAGAGGGGTCGGGGGAGAGGGGTAATCGGCAAGTTTCCGGCCACTTCCACCCCTCACCCCCGACCCCTCTCCCGCAAGGGGCGAGGGGAGCAATCTTAATCCGGTCAATCCCGGAAGCGGCGAGCGCCGGCA
>JAEUIF010000762.1 GCA_016795185.1 Planctomycetia bacterium
GCGTGAGCCCCCTGTTGGAACAGTCTGCCACTGGCATTGTCAACAGGCGGCTCACGCCCCCCGCTCGCCAGAATCGGTTACGCCTTCGGTGCGGCCGGCGCGGCAGCGGCGGTCGCCGCGGCCTGCTCGAACTTCGGCAGATACTTCTTGATCAGGATCGCGACCTTCTCCGACGGCAGCGCGCCGACGCTCATCCAGTACTTCACCCGGTCGGGCTTGAGTTGCACGCGGCTATCGGTGTCCTTGACCATCGGGTCGTAGGAGCCGAGTTCCTCGATCACCCGGCCGTCGCGCGGCTGGCGATGGTCGATGGCCACGATGCGGTAATACGGGCGGTGCTTGCGCCCCAGCGATTTCATGCGAATGCGTACTGCCACGATTGCACCTTTCCAGAAAGTAGTCGGCGGCCGCCGGCCGCTATCTTTTCTTCTTGCGCTTCTTCTTGCGTTCCTCGGCCCGTTCCTTGGGGCTCTTGCGGTGCCCGGTGTCGCCCTTGGTCTTGAGCTTGGCCCCCGGCATGAAGGCCCCCATCTTGCCCAGGCCCGTGACCATTTTCAAGCGGTCCCAGATGCTCATCTGGGCCATCTGCCGCATCAGGCCGCGCACCTGGTCGAACTGATTCAGGAACTGCTTGACTTCGTGCGGTTCGGTGCCGCTGCCTGCTGCAATCCGCCGCCGCCGGCCGATGTCGATGATGTCCGGGTTCTTCTTCTCCTCCAGGGTCATCGAGTCGATCATGCCCTGGATGCGCTTCAGCGCCTGCTCGGGGTCTTCACCTTCCGGGATCATTTCGGACATGCCGGGCATGCTGCCGATCATGTCCTTCATGCCGATCTGCGCGATCATCTCGAACTGCTTGCGGAAGTCGTCCAGCGACAGGTCGCCCTTTTCCAGCTTCTTCTGCTGGCGGGCTCGTTCCTCCTCGCTGATCTTCTGCTGGGCCTCCATCACCTTGCCGACGACGCCCATCAGGTCGCCCTGGCCAAGGATGCGCCCGGCCATGCGTTCCGGCACGAAGACGTCCAGCTTGTCGAGCTTCTCGCCCATGCCGACGAACTTGATCGGCACCTGGGCGACGCTCTTGATGGACAGGGCCGCGCCGCCGCGGGCGTCGCCGTCCATCTTGGTGAGGATGACGCCGTTGAGGTCGAGCGCGTCGTTGAAGGCCTTGGCGCTGTTGACCGCGTCCTGGCCGGTCATCGCGTCGCAGACCAGGTAGACCTCATCGGGCCGGCAGACCTTGTCGATCTGCTTCAGCTCGTCCATCGGCATTTCGGCGATGTGCAAGCGGCCGGCGGTGTCGAGGATGATCGTGTCGTGGCCGGCCTTCTTCGCGAACTCGACGCCGCGCCGGCAGACCTCGATGGGCGAGACGCCGCCCTCGCTGAACACGGGCACGTTCAGCTGACCGCCAATGACCTTGATCTGCTCGACGGCGGCGGGCCGCTGCAAGTCGGCCCCGACGAGCATCGGCTTGCGGCCCATTTCACGCAGGTTCAGGGCCAGCTTGCCGGCGGTGGTCGTCTTGCCGGAACCCTGCAAGCCGCAGAGCATGATGACGGTCGGCCGGTCCTTGGCGAAGTGGAACGAATGGTCCACCGGCCCCATCAGCTGCACCAGCTCGTCGTACATGATCTTGACGATCTGTTCGCTGGGCTGGACCGATTGCAGCACGTCCTGGCCGAGGGCCCGGGCGGTGACCTTTTCGATGAACTCGTTGGCGACGGTGAAATTGACGTCGGCTTCGAGCAGGGCGGTGCGGACCTCGCGCAGGCCGTCGCGGACGTTCGCCTCGGTGAGGCGGCCGCGTCCGGTCAGCTTCTTCAGCGCGCTGCTGAGACCGCGTTGGATGCCGTCAAACATGAGCCTGTGCCGTGGTTAAATGCCCGGCCTGTTTCCGTAGCAAACCATCCATTTTACAAGGATTGGGGCCGGGGAGCAATGGAAGCGGGCGATGAAAACGCGCAACGGCGAGCGGCGGG
>JAEUIF010000779.1 GCA_016795185.1 Planctomycetia bacterium
GTTGGGCAACATGGAGTCTGCCAAACCGGGATGCGGTCGATCAAGGGCAGTCGGGACAAAACGCGCATTTTGGCCCGGAGGGGTCAAAACACTGGAGTTTTGACCCCTCCGAGCCAACGACTTTGGCTTGGCTCGGAGGGGGTCGGTGCCCCCGGCGACGCCGAACTTCCCGACAGACTTTCAGTCAAGAAAAGACGAACCGCGTCAGCGAAGGCGAAAAATTCGCCGCCGCTGGCGCGGTTCGTGGTTGTTGCAGGGAATTCGACCGCCGCGCTGCCGATCAGCCTTACTGGCTGACGGCCGCCGGGTTGGCAACCGCCGGGGTGGCCGGCGCCGCCAACAGCTCCTGCCGGTAAACCGGCACGCTGCGGGGTGCGTCGATGCCCAGGCGGACTTTGCCGCGGTCGATGTCGATAATCGTAATGCTGATATTGTCGCCGATGACGATTTTCTCGCCAAGCTTCCGGCTCAGGACCAACATTGCGCTGCGCTCCTTTCAGCTCCGTTGATGGTCGTCCCAGTGGGTCGCTGCCCACCCAATTGTAGGCTACAAATCAAACGGACGGCGGTGGACTGCGTGAATTTTTGCCGTGATCCACGGCAGCTGAGCCTGCCTAAACCCTTACGATTCCTACACCGGATGTGTTCGCCAGAATACGCGCCAGGCCAACATCAAGGACGACAGGTAGTTAAGGCAGAGGCGGCAAGTTGGTTGGACCGTCAGTGAGTTGGTCGCCAGCGACCGCGATTGGCGGTGCGCCAGGGCCATTCCGACCGCGCAGACACGTGGACCCGGAAGAAAACGCTTGCAGCTGGCAGATCAGCTGATCTCAGTGCGTTGCGCCAGGCCGACAAGGAAGTGCCAGACCACCAGCGCCGCCCAGCGGGCGCTCTGGTGGTCGCGGTCGTGGGGTGGGCTGATCTCGACCAGGTCGAAGCTGGTCACGGCCGGTGAACGGCCAAGGTGCAGCGCGCAGGCCAACGCCTCGTCGCCGGGAATGCCGGCCGGGTTCGGCGCGCTGACGCCCGGCACGTCGGCGGCACGGAAGGCATCGGCGTCGATGCTCGCATAGACCGCAAGCCCGGCCTTGCTGAACGAAAGCGCCTGCT
The DNA here is from genome assembly GCA_016795185.1 of Planctomycetia bacterium. Lineage (GTDB taxonomy): Bacteria > Planctomycetota > Planctomycetia > Gemmatales > Gemmataceae > JAGVLI01. The sequence continues at coordinate 1,111 of JAEUIF010000779.1, forward strand.
CCGTGACAGACTCGCACAATCGGTGCCGGCAATCGTCGCTCCAAACAATGCGCTGGCCGCGCCGCTCGACATACTCTCGATGAGCTCGCGCGACAGCTCCGGGCTGCGCCCCGAGACAGGCATAGCCCGCTAATGGCTGAGTCGGATGCTCCAGCATTTGGCGGAACGGTGAACCGCTGTGGCCCTGGCCGTCGAACAACGGCCGCACATCGAGATGAGCGTCGATGTTGACGGCTGCCACGGGCAAGCTCGCGCCGACGTAGCCGAGAAAGTGGCCATAAGCGGTTTCGTGCCCACCGCCCAGTACGACCGGCACGAGTCGCCGTTTCAGCAATTCCGTCATCACCCGGCCCAGGCCTGCGTGCGCTTGCTCCAGGTTGCCGGTGATACGTAGATCCCCCAGGTCAAGCGGCGGCGCGAGCGAAAGGTCTACCTTGCAGAAGGGCTCCCACGGAGTCAGACGCTGGAGCCAACGGCGAATGGCTGCGGGGGCACTGGCAGCGCCGGGCCGTCCGCCGTTGCGGCGAATGCCCTCGTCCTGCGGAAAACCGAGCAGCGCTGCCCGGCCAGGCCGCAACGCCGCTTCGTGTCCCTGCCAGTATTCGATGATTTGGCCCAGGCGCGGGTCGTCCGGGCGGCGCGGCAAGTCCGTGGGCGGCTGGGCCGGTTCAAGCAGCGTGGACCACTCGGCCGCGCTTGATGACGCGCCAGACATGATTGACCCCGAAGTGATAGAAGAGGTGCCGGAAGTCCGGTACGTCAAAGATGGTCAGGTCAGCCTGCTTGCCCGGTTCAAGGGAACCGATGCGCTCCGCGCGACCGAGCGCCGCGGCGGCGTTGATGGTCAGGGCGGAGACCACCTCGGCCGGCAGCATCTTCATCTGCGTACAGGCCATCGCGCCGACCAGCGGCAGGTTCTCCGTCGGGCAGGTACCGGGGTTGCAATCGCTGGCCAGCGCGACTGCCACGCCGCGTTCGATCAGCTTGCGGGCCGGCGCGTAATGCATACCCAGGAAGAACGCGGTACCGGGCAGCAAGGTGGCCACGGTGCCGATTGCTGCCAGCGCGTCGATGCCGCGCTCGGTGATGCACAGCAGATGATCGGCGGACGTGGCCTGGAGTTGTGCAGCCAGTTCCGCGCCGCCCAACGGCGTCAATTCGTCGGCGTGCAATTTGAGCTTGAAGCCCAGCTTCGCGGCGGCGGCCAGCAACGTCCGCGATTCGTCCAGACTGAAGACGCCCGTTTCACAGAACACGTCGCAGAACTCGGCCAGCTGGCCCTCGGCCACGGCGGGCAGCATTTCCTCGACGAGCAACCGCAAGTAGCCCGCGCGGTCGTCGCGATATTCCGGCGGCACCGCATGAGCGCCGAGAAACGTCGGCACGAGTTCCCACGGACCTTCGCGATTCAGCGCGGCGATGACTTGCAACGACTTGATCTCATCGGCCAACGACAGACCGTAGCCGCTCTTCACTTCCACCGTGGTGACGCCGAAGGCCAGCAACCGCTGCAAGCGCGGCCGCGCGAGAGCCGTCAATTCCTCGACGGCTGCCTGCCGCACCCGTTGCACGCTGGCGTTGATGCCGCCGCCCCGCGCCGCGATCTCCTGGTAGGTTGCGCCGTTTAGTCGTTGCTCGAACTCGTCGGCCCGCGCCCCCGCGAAGACCAGGTGCGTATGGCTATCGACGAAGCCAGGCAGCACGGTCTTGCCGGTGGCATCCAGGATTTGCGCGTAGGCGGGCAAGGGAGGCAGCGCGGCCGTGGGGCCAATCCAATCGATGCGCTCACCCCGCAAAATGACCGACGCTTGCGCGTGGACCTGAATGTTCCGCAGGTCCGCGCCGCACTTACGGGGAGAGCGGTCCGCAGCGACACAGACCACCTGCGCAGCATTGCGAATCACGAGCATGCCTGGGACTCACTGGGGCGGAGTAGAAGTAAACCATTCGGGATGTGCGGCCTGGTAGGCGGCCCAGCGTTCGTTGGCCCAGGCTTGGTCCTCGGCCGCTAGCGGCGGTTCGCAAGGCGCATCGTAGTGAACCCGAAGCATGTAGCCGCCTTCCTGGTAAACTTGTTCGAGGGCTAGTTGCAAATCCAGCGACACGTCGGGATCCGGTTCCACAAGGGGTACACGAACCGTCGGCAAGGGCTCGCGCAATAGGCACGGGTACAACTCAAATCGCTTGCGCTCGGGGGCGCGGTTGATGCAG
>JAEUIF010000805.1 GCA_016795185.1 Planctomycetia bacterium
GTGCTAGCCTGGGTGCGCGTGCCGCTCTTCCGGGCTGCGGGCAGCGCGGGCATCAACGTGGACGACGCCGACCGGCTGACGGTGAACGTGCGCGTCCTGCTGATCGCCCTGTGCATTGTGCCGATCCTGGGATTGTCGGGCGCTCATCTGCTGATCCGTTCCGGCGGCGAGATGCTGCTGCGTCCCGCACCGGGAACGTTTTTCGACCTGGTGAAATCGCCCGGCAGCCACGGCGTACCGCTGGCCCTGCTCGCAGTCGCCCTGGTGGGCCACGCACTGCGGGAACGCAAGCCGAGTTATGCCTTCAGCGCCGGTCTGCTGGTGAACCTGGCCGTGATGGGCGGCTACGCGCTCTCGCTGCGTCAACTCGGCTTGCCGTTCGACAGCGCCGCCGTGGTGCGGATGCTGCAACTTGGCTCCGTCGCCGCAGCGCTCTGGGCGCTGGGCTGGCTCGGCACGCGGCGCTGGGTCGCGGCCTGGCGCGAGGACGAAACGCCGGCCGCCGCGCCGTTGATGTCCGCCCAACTGGGCCTGATCGCCGCAGGGTTGGCCGCGTTGCTGGGCGGTGGGGTGCTGTCGCTGACGGCCTGGGTGCCTGCCTATCCGCTGAGCGGCAGTGAAGTCTTCTACCTGGCCGCACCGTGGGCCGAACAGGTCGGCGCGCCGCTGGGCTGGCTGCCGTTGGTGCTGGGCGTGCTGGCCCTGGTTTATCGCGAACGGCAACGGCAGTCCTGGCCCGATGCCGTCATGCTCAGCGGCTGTGGCCTGGCGCTGGCGGCGCTGACGGCGTGCAGCATCGAACGCGCCTTCGGCAGCAGCTGGGGCTATCGCAGCCTGATGCTCGGCTGGTCCACGGTGGCCCTGTGCTGCGCGGGCCTGGCCGTCTGGCTAGCCGCACGGCGCGAGCGCGAAGCTGGTCTTGGAGGTAACGCCGAAGCACTCGCGCGAGGCGTCCTCGTCGCCGGCCTGCTTACGCTGGTCCTGGCCCTGAAGGCGGCCCTGATTCATCACGACTACCTCTGGGCGGCGGGAGCGTTGTTCCTCGCCAGCACCGCCAGCGCCGCGGTGGCGGTCTGGCGGCGCGAGGAAGCCTGGGCCTTCGCTTCGGGCCTGGGCCTGAACTTGGTGGCGTCCCTGGTCGTCTGGCACATCTTCCGCGATACGCGCGTCCTCGACTGGTGGTGGTACCTGGTTCAGGCGAACAGCGCTGCGTGCGGCCTGGCCGCGCTGCTCTGGCTCGCCGCCCGCAAGCGTTTCTACGGCGACGCGGAATTGCGTCTGGCTTCGAGTCCGTTGCTGGCGGTGCAAATCCTGCTCGGCATCGTCGGCAACCTGCCCACGCTGGGCCTGGCGTTTCTCACATTGCTCGTCGCTCCGGACCCTGGCAATACGGCCCGCATCTGGCTGTCCGAGGTCGGCGAAGCACTCGGCTGGCTGTCGCTGGGGCTGCCGATGATCGCCGCGCTGTGGTACACCTCGCAGGCCACGCCGCGCAGCCGGCTGCCGGTGGGCATTGCCTTCGCCCTGGGCGTGGGCGTGCTCGGCGCGTGCGGCCTCTCGCGCTGGGATACGCTCGGCGAATGGTACGGTTTCCACTTCCTGATGGTCGCCTGGAGCACCACGGCGCTGGCGACGCTCGGCCTGGGCCTGGCGACCGTGGCGCTGCAACTGGCTCAGTCGCAGTCGAACCCCGAGGGCGCGGGCGACGGCGAACCGCAGACGCTGATGCCCTGGATCGTGCGCCTGCTGGTGTTCCCGACCCGGCAAATTCAGGTCTGGGTCGAAGTGATCGGCTGGCTGGTGGTGGTGCTGGCCCTGCGCGGCGCGGGCTCGGACGATGGCGGTGCGTTCTGGTCGCCGGGCGCGGCCCTCTCGGTCGTCTTCGTGACTGTCGGCCTGGCGCTGTGGGCGCGCAGCCCACGTTACGTCTGGCAATCCGGCCTGCTGCTCAACCTCGCCGGGAACCTCTGGCTGCTCGCTTACGGACCGTTCACGCTGACGGCGTTCATCGCCGTCAACGTGGTCTGCCTGGGCGTCGGCTCGGTGTTCTGGTCGGCGCTGGAACTGGCCCTGCGGACCAACGCCCTCGCCTTCCACCTGCGCGGCCGGGTGCTGGGCTTCAACTACGTGGCGGCACTATTCGGGCTGATCGGCCTGACGATGTTGACCACGCTGATCGTGACGGCCAACTACTCGGGCGTCAGCCTGGAACTGGCCGGCACGCTCACCGTGGCGGCGCTGTTTGTCACCGGCCTGGCCATCGTCCTCGGCTTCTGGGACGCGCAGGCGCCGGTCGGTGTTGGGGGCTTGTATCTCCTGGGCCTGGAAGCGGTCATCCTGGGGCTGCACGCGCTGCACATTGCCGTCGCGCCCCTGCACGGCATCGCGGCGGCGACGCTGGCGGGCTACGTCCTGCTGACCGCGCTGCTCGCCTGGGCCTGCGTCCACGGCGATGTCGCTTCTCTCTTGAAGTTGCCCGAACGCACCGCGCCACTGAACCACCTTGGCTTGCTGGTCTGGCAAGCCTTGACGGCAGTAGCGGTGCTGGTCCGCAGCGTGCAGCTGGTCATCGACCTGGCCCACCCCGAACAGCGCTGGCTCGGCCCGCTGAGCGTGACCCTCCTGACGCCGGTCGGCGTGTTGCTCTGTGCCAGTTTCCGGCAACGCAACAACTTCGACCTGCGGCATCTCACGTTCCTGCTCGCCGGGCTGGGCCTGGTCGAATGGAGTTGGGCCTTCCTGCCCGCCGAGATCGCGGTGCCCTGGCTGCATCGCAATGTCCTGCTGATGACGATGGTAGCGGTCGCGGCCGTCGGCTGTGCGGCGCTGCGACGGCGCTTGCTCGACGCCTGGTCCCAGGCGGCCGGCAACGCGGCGTCGTGCTTTGGCGGGCTGGCCGGGCTGGCCCTGGTCGTGGTGCTGGGACAGGAAGCGATGCTGTTCGACCGCTCGCTGAACCGCGCGCCGACGGAAGTTTGGGCGGCGCTGCTCGTGGTGGCGGCGCTGGCGGGCGTCATCGTCGCCGTGTTGTGCTTCGCGCTGCGGCCCGAAAGTGATCCCTTGCAACTGAGCGAGGAGCGGCGCACGGCCTACGTCTACGCGGCGGAAGTGCTGGCGGCCCTGCTGTTCGCCCATCTGCGTCTGACGATGCCCTGGCTGTTCAACCCGCTAATGGCTCAGTACTGGACCTTCGGGGTGATGGCCCTGGCCTTCGCCGGCGTGGGCCTGGCCGAACTGTTCAAGCGGCGCGGCTTGCAAGTGCTGGCCGGGCCGCTGCAAAACACGGGCATCTTCCTGCCGTTGCTGCCCTTGCTCGCGCTCTGGCTCAAGCTGCCGGCGGCGGGGCTGAGTGGCGTGGTTGAGCCGGCCATGCCCGGCAGCCGGCTGCTGTTCGGCTACTTCGAGGTCATGCCCTGGGCCTGGCACAAGTACGCTCTGCTGTGGTGCCTGGCGTGCCTCCTGTATTCGCTGGTGGCGCTGTCGCGGCTGTCGTTCCGCTTCGCCGTCGTCGCGGCCCTGGCCGGCAACTTCGCCCTCTGGTCGCTCTGGCAGTATGCCGGCCTGCCCTTCTTCGCTCAACCGCAACTCTGGCTGATCCCGCTCGGCCTGATCCTGCTGGCGTCCGAGCACCTGAACCGCGCGAACTTGCAACCCGTGCAAAGCCTGTCGCTGCGTTACGCCGGGCTGGGCCTGATCTACCTGTCCTCCACGGCCGACCTGTTCCTGAAGGGGTTGGGCGACCTCTGGCTGTCGCTAGCGCTGATGGTGCTCTCCGTCGTCGGCGTCTTCGCCGGGATCGTCCTGCGGATTCGGGCGTATCTGTTCCTGGGCTTCGGCTTCCTGTTCCTGGTCATATTCTCCATGATCTGGCACGCGGCCGTGGACCTGTCCCAAACCTGGGTCTGGTGGGCCACGGGCATCGTGCTGGGCGTGGCGATCCTGGCACTGTTCGCGGTCTTTGAGAAGCGCCGCAACGACGTGCTGCGCATGGTCGAGCAGATCAAGCAGTGGGGGTGAGCGTCGAAGTTCGTAGTTCCGCCTTCAGGCGGCAAGTCGCTCGCCGCCTGAAGGCGGAACTACGAAAGGACTTCGGCAAGAAACCCTTCACTCGGATTTTTTTCAGAATTGATTAGTAAACGCCCCACCCGCCAGGCAGTATAGATGAATCGACCCCGCCGCCTGCCACCGCCCCGCGACGGGGACTACTGCCACCGCTTGCCTGCCGACCTCCCC
>JAEUIF010000852.1 GCA_016795185.1 Planctomycetia bacterium
GTCCTTACCCCCGACTCCCGTGGCGGGATCGTGGAGGGGGGGCGGGGTAAGCGCACGGGTTGCGGGAGCTTACCCCCGTCACCCCACCCCCTCTCCCGCAAGTGGAGAGGGGGAAAAGTCCATTCAGGCCGGGAACCGGGACATGCAGTCCCGGTTCCCGGCCTCTTTTCGCTTGCGACCGCACCGCACGCCGCGTAGCATCGAAAGAGTGCGAACCGGAACGGACTGCCACCCCACCGTTCCGGCCTGGCCTTCCCCGCAGCCCTAGACGAACCTTCCGGTGGTGCTTACCCAGTAACCAGCCCGATCCGGCGCGCGACCGCAGGCCGCGCACGATTCATGAGTCATTCCGCCGGGAGCGGTGTTAATTCATCTGACCCACCGGCTTCGCCAAAAGCCGCAGCCCGCTGAAGGTGTCTCACCATGAAGACGTTTTTTGCCGCGATCGCCGCCCTGGCGCTCCTGGGTGGCGGTGCAGGGTTCTGGTACCTGGCGTCGAGCCAGGGGAGCACGGTGCAGTTCAAGACGGCCGTGGTCGAGCGGGGCAACCTGCTGGCCACCGTCGCCGCCACGGGCACGCTGGAGCCCGAGGAAGTGATCGACGTCGGCGCGCGCGTCGCCGGCCAGATAAAAAGCTTCGGCACCGACCCCAACGACCCGAAAAAGCCCATCGACTACTGTTCCGAGGTCGAGGAAGGCACCGTCCTGGCGCAGCTGGACGACATCCTCTACGTCTCGCTGCAAGGACAGGCGAAGGCCAACGTGCTCAAGGCCGAGGCCGACCTGATCGTGCTGCGCTCGAAGCTGAACCAGTCGGAACGCGACTGGAACCGCGTCCGCCGCCTGGGCACCAACAAGGGCGTCATCTCCGATTTCGAGTATGACGCCGCGCTGAACGCCTACGAATCCGCCAAGGCGTCGATCCTGGTGGGCGAGGCCGCGCTGTTGCAGGCCAAGGAACTACTCAAGCAGGCCGACACCAACCTGAGCTACACCACGATTCGGGCGCCGAAGAAGGGCGTGGTGCTGGATCGGCGCGTCGCCGTGGGCCAGACGGTGGTGGCCAGCCTCAACGCGCCCAGCCTGTTCCTGATCGCGACCGACCTGACCAGGATGCAAATCTGGGCATCGGTGAACGAGGCCGACATCGGCAGCATTCGTAGCGGCCAGCCGGTACGCTTCACGGTGGATGCGTATCCGAATGAAGTCTTCCACGGCGAGGTCGCGCAGATCCGCTACAACGCCACCATGGCCATGAACGTCGTCACTTACACGGTGGTGGTCAACACGGACAACTCGCACCGCAAGCTGTTCCCCTACCAGACGGCCAACCTACAGTTCCAGGTGGATGAGCGCCAGAATGCGCTGATGGTTCCGGCCAGCGCGCTGCGTTGGCGTCCGCAACTGCCGGTCGTCGCTCCCGAGTTCCGTGAAAAATATGCCGCCACGCTGAAGCGCAAATCCGGTTCATCCGCCGACCCGCGCACCGCCGCCGCCGAGAAGGACAAGCATGCCCGGCAATTCGTCTGGGTACAGCACGACGGCGACCACGTGCGGCCCATCGAGGTGCGCACCGGCCTGACCGACGGCAACCTGGTCGAGATCGTCAGCGGCGAGGTGAAGGAAGGCGATGTGCTGGTGACAGGAGCGATCGCGCCGCTGACCCAGGACGCCTCCGTGAACCCCCTGACGCCGCAGCTGAACAGTGGCAAGAGCAAGGCAAAGTAGCCCGCCGCGCGGAGACACAGCATGGAACTCATCCGCCTCGCCGACGTTTACAAGACGTATCACCTCGGCGAGATCGACGTCTCGGTGCTCAAGGGCGTGTCGATGACCATCGGCCGGGGCGAACTCGTCGCCCTGATGGGTGCTTCCGGTTCCGGCAAATCGACGCTGATGAACATCCTCGGTTGCCTGGACCGGCCCACCACCGGGCAATACTGGCTCGACGGCCAGGAAGTCTCCCGCCTGTCGCGCGACCAGCGGGCCCTGCTCCGCAACCAGAAGATCGGTTTTGTCTTTCAGAACTTCAACCTGCTGGCACGGACGAGCGCGCTCGAAAACGTGATGATGCCGCTTTCCTACGGCACGCGCGTTTCCTACCGCGAAGGCAAGGAACGGGCCGAGGCGCTCCTGGAACGAGTCGGCTTGAAGGAACGCATGGACCATCAGCCGTCGCAGATGTCCGGCGGCCAGCAGCAGCGCGTGGCCATCGCCCGGTCGCTGATTAACCGGCCGCCAATCCTGTTCGCCGACGAGCCGACCGGCAATCTCGATTCCCAGACCAGCCGGGAAATCCTGGAGATGTTTCAGCAACTGAACGCCGAGGAGGGCATCACCATCGCCCTGGTGACGCACGACTCCAACGTGGCGGCCCACGCCCACCGCGCCATCCGCATGCGCGACGGACGCATTGAGGACGGCGCGTTCGGCGTCGACCACGTCGAGGACCAGATTCAGGCCGCTACGGCCGTGGGCAGCTGAAGCTTCGGAGCCATGCCATGCTCTTCTGGTATCGCACCTTGATGATGGCCCTGCTCGGCCTGCGGCGCAACGTGATGCGTTCGGTGCTGACCACGCTCGGCATCGTCATCGGCGTGGCCGCCGTCATCGCCATGATGGAAATCGGCCAGGGTTCGTCCAGCGGCGTGCAGAAGACCATCGCCCGCATGGGCGCCAGCAACCTGATGGTCTTCGCCGGCTCCGCCAATACCACGGGCGTCAACCAGGGCGCTGGTTCCGCCGTCACCCTGACGCTCGAAGACGCCGACGCCATCCTGGACCGCTGCCCGTCGGTCAATGCCGTCGCACCGATCGTCCGCGCCCGCACCCAGGTGGTGGCCGGCAGCCGCAACTGGCGGCCGAACTACATCTACGGTACCACACCGTCCTTCCAGGAGGTGCGCGACTGGTACGACATGGACGATGGCCAGTTCTTCACCGAGGATGACATCCGCCGCGCCACGCAGGTCTGCGTCATCGGCCTGACCGGCGCCCAGGAGTTGTTCGGCGACGAGTCGGCCGTCGGCCAGGAAGTGCGCATCAACAACAAACCGTTCAAGATCATCGGCGTGCTCGGCCGCAAGGGCAGCAGCATGTCCGGCATGGACCAGGACGATGTCCTGCTCGCGCCGTGGCGGTCGATCCGCACCAAGGTGGTCGGTGAATCGATGGCCAACGCCAACCAGGCCCCGGTCGTCACCGACCCGGCCCTCCAGCAACTCAACCCGCTGAACCGGCTCTACCCGATGCAGCCGCCGGTGCTCTACCCGGTGAAGTCGCCGACGCAACTCATGAACAGCCCGCAGCAGATGCGGCTCTCGAACGTGGATCAGATCAACATCAGCGCCGAGCAGCCCTTCCT
>JAEUIF010000922.1 GCA_016795185.1 Planctomycetia bacterium
CTTGGGACCCGACCACTGGGAGCAGCGGCAGTCGGAGCGTTTGACCAAGCAGTTGGTCCGGCGTCTGGAAAGTCTCGGTCATAAAGTCACTCTGGAAAAGTCACCCGCTGCGTGAGTTATTTTTCAGAGCAGCGTCGCGAATCAAGTGCGCTTTCACGTCGCAAAACTTCAAAACTTCACACCCACGCTCCACGGCCCGCAAAACGCCCGCGTGAACCGCCACCCCCGCTCGCAGCGTATCAGTAACGCCAACCGCGCGCCCGCGCGGTTCATTGCGAAGCACGCGCCGGGCGGTTATTCTGGGGGCGCTGGCGCGAGCGCAGGCCAGCGGCCTGACCCTTACTGCTGCCGGGTTGATTTGCAGCGTCTTGTCCTTCCCCCCGAGAGAGGCGGTTGTCGTGGATACGAAGCTCAAAGCGGCGTTGATGAAGGCTCGGTCCCTGAAGCGCGACGAGAAGCGGCGCATGTACTTCCTGCTCGTCCCCAAGTCCGGGACCGAGGGCAAGCTGGTCGTCAGCCCGCGCCAGATCAATACCACGCAGATCAACGTCGCCAAGAAGGCCGCTGGCTGCAACCGCATCGTCAAGGGCACTTGCTGCGGCGGCGAGGGCAACACCCTCGTCTTCGAGATCGTCACCCAGCCCCGGCGCGCTTACGCCACCCTGGTCCGCAAGCTGGCCAAGGTCGAGGCCGGCTTCATGGTGCAGGCGGAGTTCGTCCAGGCCGAAGCCAAGGAGGTCGAGGAAACCAGCGTCGAGGAGTTGACGGACGTCGAGCGGCGCGACCGGCTCATCCAGCAGTGGGTCGAACGCATCAACGACGACGACATCAAGGAGTTTCTCCTCCAGCACGAAGGTCAGCAGCCGGGTAAAGACCTGCACAAGCTGATGCACGAGGGCAACAAGCTCAGCCAGGAAGGCGAGCGCGAGAAGGTCGAGGAGATCATCGACCAGATCGACCTGCTGGTGAAGAAGGGCGTGCAGGAGCAGCAGCAGGGCTTCCTCGATACGCGGCGCGGCAAGGTTGTGGCCAAGCTGCCCGCGTACCGCGCAAAGGTCAAGGAACTGCGCGACCTCGTCACCGAGGTGCAGAAGCTCGGCGAAGCGCCGAAGGTCGAGTACCTGAAGGTCAGCGAGAACAAGCAGGTCCAGGAGATCATCGCCAAGCGCTTCGAGGCGCAGACCCGGCTGTCGGCCGGCTTGCCCACCGTGCGGAAATTCATGAAGGAAGTGGACCTCGCGCGGCGCGGCGGGCCGCGCGACCAGGTCGCCACGGACCTCGGCGTTTTTCACCAGCACCTGACCAAGCTGGCCCAGGATGTGTCCGACACCCTGGGCAACCTTCAGCAGCGGCTGATCCAGGAAGAGCCGGATCACGGCCTGATCTGGATGGCCCGGCACATGAAAATTTACCGGCACGCGGACTACCCAGTGCGCGAGAAGGAATTGCTCGCGCAGCATGCCGGGTTCGACAAGGAATTGAAGTCCCTGCGGGCGGACTTCGGGCAGATTCCGCTCGACCAGCAGCCGTCGCTGTTCGCCGCCCTGGAAGACCGCGTCCAGCAAGCCGGCGAGGCGCTGTTGCGCGAACGCAAGGCGCTGGGCGTCATCGAGGGCAGCCTGCGCAGCAATCCTCTGGAAAAGCTGATGGATAAGGACAAGGCGCGCACCACGCCGGAAGTCGTCTTCAAGAACCTCGAAAGGTTCGGCGCGCTGTTCGAGGACCGCGCCGACAAGCTCACCGGCCTGGCCGCCGAGGCCCGCAAGGAACAGAACCGCATCCTGGAACGGTTGAAGGACCTGAAGGAGCACTTCGGCAAACGGCTCGGCCAGGTGGCGCAGCTCCAGGGCATCGTGGACAAGCTGCCGACCAACGGCGTCGGCCTGGCCCGCAAGGACCTGGACGCGGTGCGCCACAAGGTCGCCAAGTGCGAGCACACCTTCCAGGACGCGGAAATGCTCAGCCCGGACTTTCCGCTCCAGTCGCGCGACCAGCTGAAGGCGGCGCTGCTGACCATCCGCGCCTTGCTCCGCCGCGTGGACGCCATCGAGGAAAAGCTGCCGGAAGGTCCGGATACGGGCAGCGGCCAGCAACCGGACAACGACCCCGGCGGCAGCAAGCAGCGGGCCGCGGAGTACCTGAAGGCCCGCGTCACGAAAGTCCTGCAAAGCCTGAAGTCCTACCACGCGCTGGTCAAGCAGCTGAGCGACGAACGGCAGCTGCTGCAACTGGACAAGATGGCTCAAGACGAGATCTATTCCGACGAGGGCGTGGCCAAGGTGGTGCAGGCGCGCGACACTGCCGCCCGGTCCCTGCCAGTGGTCAACCGTTACATCAACGAACTCCGGGTCACGGCCCGCTACCTCAAGGACAATGAACCGCAGGCGTATCAGAAGGCCGAGAAAACACTGGACGACCTGTTCCAGCTGCTCGACACCGAACGGCAGCACACGGAATTCAACTTGCAGGAATGCGACAAGCTCCTGACCCAGTCCGGCGGCGTCGTGGCCCGCATCCTGGCGAAACAGGCGCGCACCGGCAAGGCACTGACCCGGGAGAATCTCCAGGGCCGCATCAAGGAACATCAGGACCGGGAAAAATCCTTCAAGGAAGAGTGGCGCTTGCTCAAGGCGGCCGAAAGCAACGCGGAATTGCAAGGTGACGATCTCACCGCCTTCGGCAATCGCCTCAAACTGGCGCTGGGCCTGCTGGACAAGGAGAAGGTGGGCTTGAGCGTCGTCGCCAAGGAGTTGCAGGACTACAAGCCCGGCCTCTTCACCTCGGCCGACCCGCAGCAGCAGGCGCTGCGGAACCTGGCCGTCTATCAGAAGTTCCTGGACGAGCGGATCGTGGCGCTGGCCGCGCTGCAAAAGAAGGTCGGCGGCGTGGGTCAGGATCTCGGCAGCCAGCAGCAATTCGAGAAGCAGATCGTCCCGCAGTTCCAGCAAAAGACGCAAGACCTGGACACCCAGGCGGCGATTTACCTCAACCTCGGCACGGAACGCCGCCTGGACGACCTGCTGAAGCTGCGCAAGCGCCTGGAGGATCACCTGAAGATCGGGCAGAACTTGACCAAGTTCGGCGCCTATCTTGCGCAGCCCGACGGCGACCCCGTGGCGGCCGGCATCGACTCGTTGAACAAGCGGCTACGCGAGCTGAAGGACGCCGAACCCACGATCCGCAAGCAGGAAGCGGAACGGCTCGACCGGCTGGACCAGGAGCAGCCCATCACGCGCCAGTTGAGCCGCACCAACGATTCCGGCATGGAGCACCTGGTCAAGAGCAAGGAAGCCAACGACCAGGCGGTACTGAACGAGCACGCCGTCCTGGCGAAACAGATCGACGATTTCCTGAACGAAGTGCGCCCGCAGATGAAAGAGAAAATCGCCCGGCTGAACAACGCCGGCAAGGAAAAGCTGAGCGACGATGCCCTGCGCGCCCTGATGCTGGACCTGGCGCGCGACCGGGCGTTCTTCACGAGCAAGGACGCCCTCTGTTCCCAGCTCATCGAGCGCGTGGAAGCGCTCCAGCGCGCCGTCACCGGCTCCGGCGTCGGCTACGACAAGCGCGACAAGAACATGTCGGTGGCGCAGGCCCGCCTCCAGGTGGAAATCATTGGCTTCGCCAAAACGTTGAAGTCATCGTTAAAGGACCTTCAGGGCATCCAGGACAACATGCAGAAGGGCCTGACCAAGATCAACGCGCTGCAATCGCAGAACTTTTCCCTTCAGCTGCAATCGTCCCTGGCCCGGCACGGCAAGCTTTACACCCAGTCGGAAATC
>JAEUIF010000967.1 GCA_016795185.1 Planctomycetia bacterium
CTGTTGCTCGACTTTGGCGGGATAAGGCAGCATGCGGTCCCCTCCGTGAGAACGTGCAGGGCAGAAAACGCCAGTTTTCTCGTGCAGCTGACCTTATCACCTGCCACCGAAATCGGGAAGTTATTTATCGGCGGATCCTAAACCTGGTCCAAGGCAATGCCTAAGAACCAGCTTTAGCCGGATGCGGCTTCACTTCAAGTCTTTCAAGGTGTGCTCGACGACGCGCACCACGTACTGGTTCTTGTCGCCCATCGCTTTTTGAATCGCCGACAGCGCGGGGCGAGCCTTCTCGTCGATGCGATCCAGCACGTTGATGGCTTCGAGCCGCACCCATTCGTTGTTGTTTGCGAGGGCTTCCGCGAGCACCGGCACCGCTTCCTCGAAGCGGTTCAACCGGCACAGAGCATCCGCCGCGCCGACGCTCACGATTGGGGATGAATCGACCAGCGCTTTGCGAAGCGCATCCAGTGCCGCTTCCTCGTCCGCCAGCTTGCGTCCGCCGAGCGCGCCGAGGCCGACCGTGGCCCACCAGCGCACCGCCACGTCCGTATCCTTGAGCGAGCGGATGAGCGGTGCTTGCAGCGCCGGGTCCATGCGGTTCGCCAGGTCCGCGGCGGCGGCGATGCGCTCCAGTGGATACGCCTTCGGGTCTTGGCGGACGGCGGCGTATTCGGGTGTTTTGCCGAAGCGCGTGCGCAGGTCGGCTTCGGGCAACAGGCCAAGGTCGATGATGTCCTTCTGCCATTGCCGACAGGCGGCGCGCAGCTTTTCGAGCGTGGCCTGATGCTCCGCACGATCCGCCAGGTTCTGGACCTCGTGCGGATCGGCCTGGGTGTCGTACAGTTCCTCCATCGGCTTGGACTTCGCCATAAAGATTGCTTGTGGCCCGTTCAACTTGCCTTGATCGGCCAGGCGCTGCCAGACTTTCATGGTCGGCATCTCGTACATGTACGAGATGTACTGATCATGGAACCAGGGACGTTCCGGGTGATAGTTGCGGATGTACTTGAAGCGCTGGTCGCGAACCGCGCGCAGCATGTCGTAGCGGTCATCCATGCGGTCGCGGAAACCGTACACGTAGTCGCGCGGCTTGCCGGCTTGTGTCCCCAGGAACGGCTGGCCTTGCATCGCAGTGGGCACCTTCACACCGAACAGACTCAGCACCGTTGGCCCGAAATCGGCGAAGGTGACGAGCCGGTCCGTGGTCGTGCCGGGCTTGCCGGGAGCCAGCGTTTCGTACTTCTTCGGAAAGCGCACGATGCAGGGCACTTGGAGGCTGGAATCGTAGAGCCAGCGCTTGCTGCGCGGCATGCCCGCGCCGTGGTCGGAGAAGTAGAAGACGATGGTGTCTTCGGCCAGCCCGTCCTTCTCCAATTGCGCCAGCACGTCGCCGACCTGCTTGTCCATGTAGGTAATCATGTCGGCGTAGCGTGCCCAGTCCTGGCGCACCTCGGGGGTGTCCGGATGATACGGCGGAACGGGAGCTTTCGCGGGATCGTGCTTCTCCGCATCGGTGAACTGGGCCGTGCGCTTGCGGTACTCCGCTTCCGTCAAGCGAATCTGGCTTTCATGGCAACTCGTGAAGTTGAAGACGCTGAAGAACGGCTGGCCCGCCTTGCGATTGCGCCAGTGGGCCTTGGCGCTCGACTCGTCCCAGGCGGAGGGCGGATGCGTGAAGTTGTAATCGGTCTTCACGTTATTGGAGCAGTAGTAGCCAGCCTGCCGCAGATATTCGGGAAAGCACTTCACCTCATCGGGCAACTTCACCTGGCAGCGCATGTGCTGCGTGCCGATGGAGCAGGCCCACATGCCCGTAATCAGCGTCGAGCGCGACGGCGCGCAGACGCCGATGGGCGCGAAGGCGTTCGTATAGCGCACGCCCTGCATGGCCAGCTTGTCGATGTGCGGCGTGACGGCATAGCGGTCGCCGTAGCAGCCGACGTGCGGGCTGATGTCCTCGCAGGTGATCCAGAGCACGTTGGGCCGCTGCTCCTGGGCATGAACCGGTGGAGCGAACAGCCAGAAAGCCGAGACGAGCAGCAGCAAGGTGATTCGCATGATGATCCTTTGCTGGCGAGCGGTGGGTGTAAGCCCACTGTTGGAGGCCGGTGCGATTCGCCGGACACTCCAACAGTGGGCTTACGCCCACCGCTCGCCAATACCAATGCAAAATCGAGATCGAACTTCCGGTGCTTGACTACCTAACCGAACCCCTGTGAGGTGAGAAGCGCTCAACTGACCGATTCAGGTTCCCATGCCTTTGCGCTCCCAATACATGGACTTGCGCAGCTGCCCAACCACGTCAGGCCATCAGATGCCGGTGGCGGCTGAGACGTGTTCCCGGAGTGCTCCTGCTATTTTTTGGCCTACAGCGGCGCGCCTGGACTTCGTCGGCACCCAAGCCAATCAATACAGGGAGCGTCAGCTCGCCTGCCCGAACTGGGTACGTGTGTTGTGGCATGAAAGCACCGAGACGCTGCGCAGCACCGGCTCGCGTTCCTGCACCTGATGCACCAGGAACGCTTGCCCT
>JAEUIF010000977.1 GCA_016795185.1 Planctomycetia bacterium
ACCAGCATCAAACACAATCGAACGGGCACGGTCAGTCGCCGGCGCTGCCTGTCGGGCTGGAAAGCCCGACGTACTTCTGCCGGTAAGCGGACGCCGTGCTCAGTATAGTTCGCTGGCGCACCTTGCCAGCAGCCAGCTGTCGCGCCGCGCAGCGCGTCTGTTTTTCCTTGCACCCCTTCCGGAATCGCAATTACGATACTCGCAGCCGGGTGGGACCACGTCGGGACCGGCGGCGCACCTCAGCCATGTCTTTTATCCGCGGATTGGAGTCGCATTCATGTGGCAGCCTCAAGGGGACAAGCTCAATAACCCAGACCGGCTCGGCAGCTTGCAGCCGGTCATCATGCTTTCGGATGTCGAAGGGCAGCACATCTTCACCTGCATGGACTCGAACGACGACTTGCAGCTGGCTTTCCAGTGCGGCCAGGAAGGGCCGGTGCGCCGCTACATCGTGGTGCCGTTCGCCGATCAGCTCGTGGCCCAGCTGCAAGCCGGCACGCTCGGCCTGCGCGAAGCCCTGACGCAAACCCGCACCTGGCTCGCGGACGTGGGCGCGGACGGCCAGGTGCAGAGCGCCTGGAAGACCGACCTGGCCAAGCTGCCAGCCAACGTCGTGCCGCCGCCCGGCACCCTGCTGCCGCCCCCGGTGCTGGAAGAGGAAATCCCGATGGCCATGCCGGTCGATGAGCCGGTCGCCGCCGCGCCGCCGCCACCCGCTCCGCGTCCGGCTGCTGCCGCGCCGGCTCCTGCGGCCCGCGCTCCCGCCCCGGCACCCGCCGCGCCGGCTGCCCCTGCTGCTCCCCGGCCGATGGGCAAGTCCGGCCGCATCAATATCGAGCGCATGACGCACCGCAACAGCATCCAGGTGATGGGCGAATCCGCCGCCACCTACGCGCTCATCAAACTGATTCCCAGCGGCGAGCCCGGCAAGGCCCCGCCGCTCAACCTGGCTCTGGTCATCGACATCAGCGGCTCCATGTTCCAGGAAGACGGCACCGGCGTCAGCCGGCTGTCCCGCGTCCAGGAAGCCGCCAAGCTGGCGCTCGAAAAGCTGCGGCCCGACGACACCCTGGCCATCGTCGGCTTCGCCTACGACGCCAAGGTGCTGTTGCCCCCGACCAGCATCGCCGACAAGGCGAAGATCATCGACGTCATCAACCGCGTCGATGACATGGGCATCGACGGCGGCGGCACCGCGATGGACGAAGGCATGAAGCTGTCCATCGAGGCCGTCGAAAAGCTGGTCGTGCCCGAGAAGTTGACCCAGCTAGTCATCCTCACCGACGGTGAAACCACCGGCGAGGTCTTCTGCCGCAAGCTGGCCGAGCAGGCCGCCGAGAAGAAAATCCACCTGACCATGATCGGCGTCGGCACCGAATGGAACGCCCCGCTGCTGAAAGACCTGGCCAAGCTCAGTCAGGGCAAATGGCATTACATCGACGTGACCGTGGCGACCGACACCGAGCGGGTGATCGTCGAGGAATTCAAGAGCCTGGCCGCCACTGGCTTCCTGAACACCGAGATGCACGTCCGCGCCCTGAAGGGCGTCAAGGTCAAGAAGCTCCGCCAGGTCGCGCCCGAGATCAAGGTCCACGAGTTGCAGGAGCCGGAAGAACGGCACCTGATCGCCCACCTGGGCACCCTGGTCCGCGACAACCCGACCAAGTACATCCTGGAACTGAGCGTACCGAAGCGGCCGGACGGCAAGTTCAGCCTGGCGCAGCTGGAAATCAGCTTCGACCCCGGCACCGGCAAGCGCGAGGCGACCTCGGTGCCGCTGGAGATCATCTTCTCCTCGACGGGCCACGGCTTCATCAACGCCGAGGTGGCCAAGCACATCGACGAGGTGCAGGTCGCCGAGCTGAACGAGAACTTGCAGAAGGCCATCGCCTCCGACAAGAAGGACGATGTGCAGAAGGTCGCCGCCCTGCTGGTGAAGAAGGGCGAGGTCATGGGCAAGGCGGGCGCCAAGAAGACCATGCTCGCCAAGCAGGTGCTCCAGGAGATTAATTCCGGCGGCCGGGTGTCGAAGAAGACCCAGCTGGCCATGGACGACGCCGCCCGGATGGCGTCCGAGCAGTGAAGTGATAC
>JAEUIF010000979.1 GCA_016795185.1 Planctomycetia bacterium
ACCAGCGATTGACACTTCAAACAGCGGGCTTACGCCCGCCGCTCGCCTGGGAAACTCGGAGCACGATGATGAAAGCGCAACGTCGCGCCGGTCTGACGCTGGTGGAATTGCTGATCGTGCTCGCCATCCTGGCGATCATGACGACGATGGCCGTCACCGCCACCGGCACGCTGCTGGATCAATCACGCTATGACGCCACGCAGCGGACATTACTGGGAATTGAAGAAGCCATTCTTGGCCCGGCCAACACCCGCGAGGTGGACGGCAGTCTCATCGTGGGCGGTTTTGTCGCCGACGTTGGCCGGTTGCCCTTGACCGTGATCGATGCTGGTGACCCAGACGGAGCGTATAAGCAGCTGCGTGAGTTATGGTTGCCAGGCGCGCTGCCGGCCTATGGCATTTACCAAGTCGACGTGCTCGCTGGCGCGCCGGACATGGGGCCGGCGGACAAAGTCTCTATCCGTTGCGGTTGGCGCGGACCCTACTTGCGGCTGCCACCGGCCTCCACCGGCACCGCGCAGCTGATCCGCGACGGCTGGGGGAATCCCCTCGACATCTTGGCCCCGACGCGAGTCGTGGCGGCTCACGGCGAACCTGTAGGTATTGTCCGCAGTCGGGGAGCGGATTTCAGCGTCGATCCATTCCCGCCGGCCGGAGATTTTACCAGCGACCAGCGAGTTACACTGCGCGCGTTGGTTCCCGATGCCGTGACAGGCGAACCCATCGTCGACCGCATCAGCGGCAGCATCACCGTCAACATCAAGGTGTATAACCCGGCTGGTGGGATGGACGGCAATGGTGGCATTGAAGACCCGAAAGCCAGCGACGGCACGGTCGTCGTTCGCCTTTTCGGCCCAGCTAACGGAGTCGCTAGTTTTGTGGGTGAGCAGGCCACGTTCCCAACGGCACCCGAGACCACGCTGAACCACACATTCGCGAATGTGCCGATTGGCCCGCGAGCTGTTCGAGCCTATCAGGGAACGACCAAGCGCAGCGCCGTAACCTATTTGACCGTGGTTCCCGGCGGCCCGCCCGTCAAAACGTTGGTGCTCTACCCGGTTCTGTAAACAGGCATACGCTCGCTCCAGCTTCACCGATTTCGCACCCAGGTATACCCATGCTCGGCCGACCCGCCACTACCATTCTGTACATCGGGCCGCATCAGATCGCCCGCGCCGACTTTACCAGCGGCGGCAGCCCGAAGTTGCTCGGCCTCTGGCAGACGACGCGGCCCGAGGGCAACGACCTGACCGCGCTGGCCGAGACCGCCCTGATTCTCGGCCCCAAGGTCGGCCGCAACGTCTGGGTGCTCTGCTCCGATTTCTGGACGCAGACCGTCAAGATGGCGGCGCGCGCCGTGGCCACCATGTCCGAGGCCGACCTCACCCAGGCGTTGGGCTTCGAGGTCGAGCCGCTGTCCGGCGTCAACGCCTTTGAATCCGTGCTGGCGCAAACCCTGGTCGGCACCGAGGCCGACGGCAAGAATTTCTGGATTACCCAGGCCCTGCTCGTCGAGCGCGACGCGCTCGAGGAACTGATCCGCAAGGCCGGCGGCAAGTTCGCCGGCATGGCCCACCCGGGCGGTCTGCCCCGGCCCTTTGAGGTGGGCGGCGACGGCACTTGGCAGCGCGTCGAGCTGTGGCCCGACGCCATCCTCTGCCTGCACGGCCAGACCGGCAAGGGGACCGAACTCCATCTCATCAAGGCCGACGCCCGGCAGCAGCGCTGGCATTCCGAGGAGGAAGCCTGGCGCGAGAAGTACGGCGTCGCCGACCGCCGCGAGTTGCTCCAGCTGACCGGCGAAATCCTGACCTTCGACCGCGACGGCCAGCCGCGCGTCCAGGACGATCCGCAGCAGACCCTCGGCGTGCTGCTCACCGGCTGGGCCGGCTTCCTGGGCCGGAAGCCCACCGGCGTGCCGTTGATCCGGCCGACGGTCAAGCCGCTATCGTCCACCGCCCGGCTCGGCATCGCCGCCGCCCTGATGCTGGCGGTCATGGGCCTGGCGTTCGGCCAGCACACGCTCGCCCAGGCGCAGCTCAAGAGCATCCAGGCCGAAACGGCCCAGCTGCGCCAGCCGGAAACCCTGCTGCCGGCGCTCGACAAGCAGGTGGCTGACCGGAACAAGACCAAGGCCGACCTGACCGAAAAGCTGGTCGCCCGCAAGCGCACCACCGAAGCCCTGGCCATCCAGCGATTGCGGCTGGCCAAGCTGCTGGCCGCCGTTTCCAAGTTGCAGCCCGACGACCTCATCATTCAGCGCATCGAGGGCGAGACCGGCAGCCCGGTGCTGCACGGCATCTGCCTGGAGCCGAAGCAGGCCAACCAGCTGACCATCCAGCTGGAGCGCGCCCTGTCGCCCGAATGGCGCGTGGAACCTGCGGTCCTGAAAGCCATGCAGCTGGTGCCCGAGGGCGGGCCGTACACGTTTCAGGTCAACGTGCATCTGGTATCCAACGAACCGCCGCCGAAGGTGGCGGCGGTGCCGCCCGAGAGCTGAGGCGAAGACGCCAGCGCATGGTTCGTAGTTCCGCCTTCAGGCGGCCGAGCGGCCGGCAGTCCATCGGGAAGAGGATCGTCGGCGCTGCCCTACCGCGAAGCGGTTGTACTCCATAGCCCAGGGTCGCGCAGCGCACCCTGGGTGGCGAAGGTGAAGAGGTTTGGTCTACCCCGCAGGGGTTGGACAAGGCAGCCCATCACGGTTTGTACAACCGCTTCGCGGTAGGCGCAAACTTTATGGCTCGATCCCCAGGGTGCGCTGCGCGACCCTGGGCTATGGAGTACAACCGCTTCGCGGTAAAGACTGGGGACTTCGCGGCAACGACCGTCGCGGTAAAGACGCGCGGGTTCATCCCCGCCCGGATCAATCGGAGAGAAGAGACCCATGACATCAAGCCCCCGCGATAAAGTCCTGGCCATGATCCTGCCGGCGCTGCTGACGGGCCTCTGCTACCTCTACTTCTACTACTACCCCGCGCAGCAGACGCTGAACAAGCAGCACGACGCGCTGCTGAACCTGCGGCGCAACGCACCGAACGTGCGGATGCAGCTGCTGCAAAAACAGCAGAAGTTGGCCGAGGCGGAAGCCGAGCTGAAGGCCGTGAACGACGAGTACGCCCAGGTGGAAGCCCGCTGGAAGGCGCTGGCGGGCGGCCCGAGTTCCGAACGGCTGCCGGCCGAGAAGATCGAGCAGCTGACGGCCCTGCTGATCCGCAACGGCATGACGGTGCTCGAATGCAAGCCGGCGCAGGGCGAAGGCCAGGCGAACGTGCCGCCGGCGTTGCAGGCCGTCGCCAAGCGCATCGGCGAGCAGACCGGCGGCAAACCGGCGCAGTACCGGCTGCGCGTGGCCGGTTCGTACCTGGGCCTGCTGCGCGTGCTGGAACGGGTCAACGAGCGCGAGCCGGTGGCCATTCCCATCAGCCTGTCGATGAAGGAGCACGAGGAAGGCTACCGCGAGTGGGTGCTGGTCGTGTGGATTTGACCGATGCCCCACGACAGCCAGACGCACATGGCGTCTGGGCGAGCGGCGGGCGTCAGCCCGCTGTTTGAAGTGTCAGTTGCTGGCCGTTCCAACAGCGGGCTGACGTCCGCCGCTCGCCCGGAATGAAACCGATCAACGTCAACGGCGTGCCGGGAGCAACACCTCCCGACACGCCGTCTTTTTTCAGGAATTCTCCGCGCGCCCTTGCTTCTAATGAGACAGAGTCTTAGTATCACTCCGTCCGGGAGGTCGTCGCCCGAAAGGAGGCTCGCACCCACATACTGCCGCGCTCCTGCGGCCCCGCCAACGCAGCTCGGAACAAGAAGCTGCACGCAGATCGCCCGCGTTTTCTTTCCAGCTAGCCAAGCTGAGCCGTCATCCTCCTCAAGCTAGCGACGCATGGAACGGTACCGTTGGATTCTCTGTGGAGAAACACCCATGCTCCGTTCAAAGCACCACCGTCGTCCTGGCTTGACGCTGATGGAACTGGTGGTCGTCCTCGTCATCCTCGCCGCCCTGGCCGCCTTGCTGGTCCCGCGGCTGGGCTTCATCCGCGACTCCGCCGACGCCGCCACCTCGGCCGCCGGCTCCGCCGAGCTGGCCAATAACCTCGAAATCTACAAGGCCACCACCGGCAGCTACCCGCTGCGCATGGACTCGCTGCTCCTGACCGGCAGCAGCCTCTACGACCGGTTTTCCTCGACCGGCGCCAGTGCTTCCGCGCCCAGCTGGCTGGTGATGGAAGACCTCGGCACGACCACGGGGCCTTCCGGCCAGGCCGGCGGCTTCTGGTACTCCGTGGTCCGCGGGGGCGCGACCGTCGTGATGGACCACATCGCGTACACCGACGGCAGCGACCCCAGCTCCAGCGGCCAGACGCTGCGCGACTACGGGGCGGCGACCGCCAACGGCAAGACCGCCGTCGTCAACGTCGCCGCCACCGGCTCCGCCGCCACGACGGTGGGGCGCATCGTCGAGGCGTCCGGCTTCACCACCGCGACCATCCCGGCCAACGTCAAGCTGGTGGCCTTTGGCATCGGCCCCAAGTGCGGCCTGGTCGGGCAGACCATGACCAACGTGCCGCGCCACTCGGCCCAGCCGGCCGAATACTACGGCCGGTTCATCGCGATCTTCGCCGCCTACGACCACGGCTTCTCCGCCGCCGTCAAGCCCATGCAGCTGCGCTGCGTGGTCGATTCGCGCGGCTTCCCGGTCGATTACCGGGTGAACCAGCACAAGCTGACTTCGCCCAAGCAGGAGTGAGACCCCTTGTGCGGTGGACCGGCGTTCGGTCCACCGAAGCGCTGCCGATCCGGGTCCGCAAGGATTCGGGTCGGCATTCGTTGTTTTGGTCTGATCTTATTGCAATTAAGTCTCAATTTCTTCTTGACTCCCTGAGACGCCTCCTTACTATCTAACCCTAACCAGGGAATCTTGCCAGCTCCAGCAGCGGCCGGGTACGCCGGTCCAACCCCTATCCGCAATGCTGGCAATCCCACCACACCCACCTTTTTGTTGGAGGAGGAAGGTCCATGGATTGTCCACTGATCCAGAAAGTGTCGTCCAAACGCCCACGGCGTGGTTTCACGCTGCTTGAACTCGTCGTCGTCCTGATGATTATCGCCATCCTGGCGGGCCTGCTGGTCAGCGTGGTCGGCTGGGTGCGCCGCTCGGCCAACTACGCCGCGGGCGCCAACAATCAAAGCACGATCATGGCGAACCTCGAGCTGTTCCGGACCACGTTCGGCAACAACAGCTACCCCAACCGCCTGGATTCGCTGCTCGTTTCCGGGGGGACCGGCACGCCTTCTTACAT
>JAEUIF010001070.1 GCA_016795185.1 Planctomycetia bacterium
GGAAGTATTGTCGGCGCTGGGCATGGGCATCGCTTTCGGTCTGGAAGCCGACTTCGCCGGCATGACGGGCAAGAAGAACTTTCACCTGTCGGCGGTGATGCACAAAGCCTACGTCTCGGTCCACGAGGATGGCACGGAAGCCGCCGCGGCGACGGCCAGCTTCGTGGAACGCAGCCTCGACATGCCGCAGGCGTTTCGCGCCGACCATCCGTTCGTGTTCCTGCTGCGCGACACGCGCACCGGGTGCATCCTGTTCCTGGGGCGGCTGGTGAGCCCGTGAACGGTTACGGTGGCCAGGGGTTCCCAATCCCCAGCACGTTGTTCAGATGATCGCGAACCGCGCGCTCCGTGCAACGGCCCAGTCGCCGGAAGAAATCCGGCAACTGGCTCGCATAGAAAGTGGCTACCAGTGGACGCGGGTTGACCCCGTGGGCAATCTGGTGACGCAAGGTCATCACTTCAGCCAGGCGTTGTACCGCTTGCGCCGCCGTGCAATTCTGCCAGACCCAGGCGGTCTGAATGTCCGCCAACCCGATCGCGTCCGAAACGAGCAAACGCACGTTTTCAGTGTTCGGCGTGTTGAACCTGCCCAGCTGCCCGCGCACCGTCGCGTTGAGCGCCGGCCAAAGTCCCAGTGGAGGCGTAGGCGGCCGGACGGCGTTTAACGATTCGCGGACCAGTTCCTCGATGTACGCTTCCCACGCGGACACAGCCATGACCACCACGGCTCGGTTCAAGGCGGCAACCCGAAGTTGCCGTCCGGAAAGTCCGCCCGGGAGTTGCCGTGCTGCCGCGTAAAGATGGCCGGCGTCGCGCAACAAGGGCAAGAGATGCCCGGTGAAGGCGTTGGAAGCCACGACATCTCCACATCCGGACTACACAAATTACCGCTTCCGCACCCCGGCTTTCTTCGAGGGCAAGCGATCCACGCTGATTTGCCGCCGCTGCAATTCTGCCAGGCCATCGGTTAGCTGGTCCGCCAGGGCAGCATTGCTCAACATCAGTGCCGCCGCATCCTGGGGATCGCCGTATTGCTCTTTCAAGGTCTCGTAATTGCCCGTCAGTTCGGCGGCGTCGATGTCTTCGCGGCCGAGGTCCATGATGGCCAGTATTTGGTAGACGACCTCCGCCGGGAGCGAATCCAGAAAGTCCTTCAACTTCACTTCTTCGGGTGGAGGCGGCGCAGTGGGTTCGTCTTGCCCCACCACCGGATATTGGGGATGCCATTTCGGCAATTCGACCGTGTAGTAGTCGCTAATCTTGCGGGCCAGTTCAATGACCCGCTGCGTTGCTTCGGAAAGTCGCATGATTGCAGTTCCTCGACCGAACGACTGGTCGCCCCATCAAATTGTACCACGACCACGGCGTAAGCGCTCGCCTTCGGCTCGCGGCTAACCCGCATTTCTCACCAGAATAAGGAACCGGCTTGCTTCCGGAGCGTCAAGTGATTGTAGCCGCAGTCACTTGCGTTTCCTGGAAGGAGCAAGCCGGTCATGACACAGTGTAGCAGCCCGCCGTTGACTTTTCACGAC
>JAEUIF010001097.1 GCA_016795185.1 Planctomycetia bacterium
CATTCCCTTCTTCGTCAGCACCGACGAGTTCGCCGCGCGGCGCACGTACCTGCTCGGCGCGGAAACTGCCCTCAACCTCGGGCCGCTCAACCTCCAGAGCGAATACATGATGGTCAACGTAGATCGCGAGGACCAGGAGTCCCTGCGCTTCTGGGGCGGTTACGTGCAGGCGTCGCTCTTCCTGACCGGCGAAAACCGGGTCTACCGGCAGAATCGCGGCACTTACGGTCGGGTGCGCCCCTACGAGAACTTCTTTTCCGTCCAGCAATGGGTAGATGATCGGCTCGCCCTGGGACGCGGCGCCTGGCAGATCGCCGCCCGCCTGAGCCACATCGATCTCAATAACGGCAACATCGAAGGCGGCCGGCTGACCGATCTGACCCTGGGCCTGAACTGGTATCTGAACCGCCGCACGCGGGTGCAGTTCAACTACATCCGGCCGATGCTCGATTATCGGGATGTGTCGAGCAATGCCGATATTCTCGCCGCGCGGTTCTCCTTGTTCTTCTGAGCCGGCCCGGCGGTGCGTCCGGTGCCCTCGCCCCTCGTGGCCGGTCGTCGGGTCGCCGCCCGCTTGGAGAACAAGGCACGCGCTATTCACGCGAAACCAAGGAGTCACTCATGATCCAGAAAATACGGTTGTTCCTGGCGGTCCTGGCCCTGGGTTGGAGCACCGCCGCCGTGCAGGCCGGCGTCTGGGACTGGTTGTTCGGCGGCCATCGCCAGTGCCAGCCGTGCCCGGGCGAGGACGACATCGTCCGCGTCGTATGGCGGGTCGTCGAAGAGCCGGTCTGCATCCCGGGCTGCAACGGTCATTGCGGCAAGGTGCGCATGGTCCGGCGCGTGATCCGCAGCGAGGTGCGCACCAAGGTGCCGACGCTGCGTTGGGAAGTACCCGACGCCGCCCGCGCGTGCGATTGCCCCACAGCGGTCCCGGCCGACGACCTGGCCCGCTGACTCCGGCGCGCAGCGGCAAGCGGCAAGCGGCAAGCCGCGCGCCGCTTGCCGCTTCGCGCGCCCACCCCCGATCTGTTAGACTGGTGCGCGAGCCATCCCCCGTCCTCGGACCTCGGGTAATCGCGCCATGTCTACCGCCGACCAGTTCGCCGCCGGAACCGCCGACGCGCCCGCGAAGGGCGGCTTCGATCCGGGGCGCATGCTCCGCGTCTTGCAGCAGCGCGCCAAGCTGGTGATCGTCGCGGCGGCGGCCTGCGGGTTATTCGCCGTGTTGACGGCAAAATTCTTTGCCACGCCGCTGTACCGCGCGCAGGGCACCTTGATCTACAAGGGCTTGCCCATTGCCGACACCGAAAAAAGCCTGGTGCCCGTGCAGGATTTCGACACGCTGTTCAAGCTGGTCACGTCGCAGGCTAACCTCGAAGCCCTGAACGCCAAGCGGAACATGGCCATTCCGCCGCAGACGCTGGCCCGCTTCTTCAAGCTGGAGGAACCCAGCGGCAGCAAGTCCATCGCCATCACGCTTGACTGGCCGGACGCCGCCGAGGGTGCCGCGATGGTCAACAGCCTGATGGAAGTGCATATCGACGGCGTCGCGGCCGAGCGGGTGAGCAACCTGGAGCAGCACCACCGCGCGATGGAAAAAAACCTGGAGAACTGCAAAATCCGGCTGGGGGAAGCACGCAAGACCTACCAGGCCATCCTCGACAAGCACAACGTCCAGAACCTGAAGACCGACCTGGAACGGCTCGCCAAGGACATCCAGGCGATGAGCGACCGCCAGGGCAAGCTCGACGAGGAGATCATCGGCGCGCAGGAGGAAATCCGGCAGCAGCAGA
>JAEUIF010000908.1 GCA_016795185.1 Planctomycetia bacterium
GAAGCACCCTGCGGGCCGTTCCGGCAACGAGTCCCGACCCCTTTTCGCACAGGCTCTGATCCGCAAGGTCTCTTGACTGGTCCGAAAAAGAAAAGGGCACCCAGCAGGGTGCCCTTTGTAAGAACCGTTGCCCGGGAGGAAAATGGACAACGGGGTGATGTTGAGAACGATCGCCGGTCCCCGGGCACGAACGCCGACGCGCCGCCAACGGAGGCGCTGAGCCAAAAATGGCTGAAGGCTGTGCCGAGCGGGTTGCATTGGCAACCGTTTCGTGCAGTTTATTGCTGCACAAGCCGTGCCAATCGTGGTGACTTCGTTGACTGCCGCTGGTGAAAGGCTGCCGTTCGGTTTACGATGGAAGCGCTGGACCTGCGATCATGCCGCCTTGCTTTTGGGAGATCCACGGATGTCCGCGCGTTGCCGTTTGCTCGCCGCCGCACTCTTCGCGTTGCTGACCTGCTCCTGGTCATTCGCCGCGGACGAGCCGCTTGCCTTTCACCTCCGCTTCGACAAAGCCGCGAGCGACCAACCGTTCACCGGCCGCGTGTATGTCGTCCTGACGAAGCAGGAAACCAAGGAACTGCCGGGCGGCTTCAACTGGTTCAAGCCGGAACCCATCTTTGCCCGCGACGTGCGCGACTGGCAACCGGGCGAAACTCTGGTGCTCGATGGCCCGTGCCTCGGTTTTCCCTGCAAACTCGGCGACTTGCCGAAGGACACCTATTCCATCCACGCGGTGCTGGACTTCGACCGCGGCGACCGGCACTTCACCACGGCGGCGGGCAACCTGTACAGCGCTGCTCTACGCCGCGAACTCGATCCGAAAACCAGCGGCAAGGTCGAACTGATGCTCGACAAGGTTTATCGCGCCCGCACTTTCGCGGAGAGCGAGACCGTCAAGCTGGTGGACATCGAAAGCAAGCTGTTGAGCGAGTTTCATCGCCGGCCGGTGCGCCTGCGGGCCGGCGTCGTGCTGCCCAGGAGCTACGCCACGCAGCCGACGAAACGCTATCCCGTGCTTTATGTGGTGCCGTCGTTCAGCGGTTCGCACTTCAGCGCGGTCACGGCCGCAGCGCAGAACCCGACCGATGTCGGCGGCGTGGAAATGCTCTACGTGGTGCTCGATCCTTCGTGCCGCCACGGGCACCACGCCTTTGCCGATTCGGAAAACAACGGGCCGTGCGGCCAGGCGCTGATTGCCGAATTGATTCCGCACATCGAGAAGGAATTTCGCGCCCTGGGCGTGCCGACCGCGCGCTTCCTGACCGGACACTCTTCGGGCGGCTGGTCCAGCCTCTGGCTGCAAGTGGCCTATCCGGAGTTCTTTGGCGGCGTCTGGTCCACCGCGCCGGACCCGGTCGATTTCCGCGATTTCCAGCGCATCAACCTCTACCGCGCCGGCGAGAACATGTTCACCGACGCCGACGGGCAACGCCGGCCGATCGCCCGTCGCCAGGGCAAGGTGGTGCTGCACTATCAGCCGTTCAGCGACATGGAAATCATCATGGGGCACGGCGGACAGCTCGCCGCCTTCGAGGCCGCATTCAGCGCTCGCGGCGCGGACGGCCAACCGAAACGGCTCTGGGACCGCACCACGGGCAAGATCGACCTGGACGTGGCGAAAAGCTGGGAGAAGTACGACATTCGCTTGCTGCTGGAGCGCCACTGGAAGACGCTCGGCCCCAAGCTGGCGGGCAAGCTGCACGTCTACATGGGAGCCGAGGATACCTTCTACCTCGAAGGCGCGACCGTGCTGTTGAAGGAGTCCCTGGCCAAGCTGGGCAGCGACGCCGTGATTGACGTGATTCCCGGCAAGGACCACGGCAGCGTGCTCGACCAGGCCATGCGCGAACGCATCCGCAAAGAGATGGCCGCCGCCTACCGCAAGCACCATCCGGAGTGAGTCACTTCACGGCGACAACAGTGGGGTCAGTGCGGTCTCGCGTACCCGATCAGTGATGCCTTCTCCCGCAAGGATGCCCGCAGCGCGCGCCGCCAGTTGACGCCTGAAAGCCCCACTGGTCAACGACGGCTGCGCGTCGGCCAGCGCGTCCAGGAGGTCGTCGCTGGCGGCATCGATGCGCGGGCGCTGCTCGCTGGCCAGGTCGGGGACATTCGCGAACTTGCCGCGCCCTTCCGCTTGCCAGCGCTCGAAGTCGCTTGCCTGTACCTGCTTGGCGGCTTCGATCTGCGCCTGAAAGAATGTACGCACGAGTGTTTCGTCCAAACCCTGGGTGCGGCCCCGCGCTTGCGTGCGATCCAGAAAGGCCGTTTCCCGTGCGGCATCCGTGAGCGGTTGCTGTTCGTTCCACTTCCAGCGGGCGACATCGTGCATCAGGAGCAGCCGTTGCCGCATGGCGTGGAGCAGTCGGTCCAGCACGGCCGGATCGCCGGCCGTCACGGACGGACGATAGCACCCCGCGCTTCCCGTCAACAACAGCAGACAAATCGTCAGCCAGTAGTGGATCGATGCGCGTTTCATGAAGTCGTTCTAGCGAAGCCGCCAGCGGTGGGTCAGAACGTCGGATACTTCCAGGGTTCGCGATACTTGCGCGATAGCAACTCGTTCGCGGCCGGGTCGCCGGTGATTTGCTCCTTCGCACCATCCCAGGTCACGCTCCTGCCGAGCTTCCAGGACAGCATGCCCAGCAGCGACAGCGTCGTCGAACGATGCGCGGCTTCGATGTCGGCGGCGGGCTTTTCCTTGGTTTCGATGGCCTTGAGGAAGTCGGCCCAGAGCAGCTTGATGTTATGCCCGTCCGGCTCTTGTAACTGGGCCTTCTGGGAAATGGGCTTGTCCTTGGCGTTGGCCGGGTAGAAGGTCCAGCCGTCGCGCCAGCCCATGTGAAAGGTGCCCTTGTCGCCGTAGAAGTAGCAGCCGATCTTGTGTTTCTCCGCTTCGTTGCCGGCGAAGCGGCGATGTTCCCAGATGGCGGTGAATGACTCGAAGTCGTAGACGGCAACCTGATGATCGGGCGCGTCGGAGGTCTGTTCCTTTTCCGTCAACACCGGCGACCCGGCGATGGGCCGGCCTCCCGAGCAGAACACCTTGCGCGGGTACTTTTCCTCGGTCCACCACAGGACCTGGTCCAGCCAGTGGACACCCCAGTCGCCGAGGGTGCCGTTGGCGAAATCGAGGAAGTTGCGGAAGCCGCCCGGATGAATTTTCGTGTTGAACGGCCGCAGCGGCGCGGGGCCGCAGTACATCTCCCAGTCGAGCCCCTTGGGCGGTGTGCTGTTCGCCGTCGGCTTCTCGACGCCGCCCCCGCCGTGGACGAACATGCGCACCATGCCGATCTTGCCCGCGCCGCCGTCTTTCAGGAACTTCATGCCCGAAACGAAGTGCGGCCCGACGCGACGGTGCAAGCCCACCTGCACCACCTTGCCGGTGTCGCGCGCCGCCTTGAGCATCGCCCGGCTTTCGTTGATGGTGTGGCCCGTCGGCTTCTCGACGAAGACGTGCGCTCCCGCCTTGACGGCCGCGATGGTTTGCAGCGCGTGCCAGTGAT
>JAEUIF010001147.1 GCA_016795185.1 Planctomycetia bacterium
GGGATTTCATTGTAAGATCGACCCCTCACCCCCAACCCCTCTCCCGCCAGGGGAGAGGGGGAGTTCTGTTTGGTTACCGCTGCACGCGCGCCGAGCCGCCCAGCGCGAAGGCTTCGACTTCTTCCCGACGCGCCATCGTCACGTCGCCGTGGTAGGTCGTCAGGAACGCGCCGTGCGCCCAGCCGAGCCGCAGGCACTTTTCGGGCGGTTGGCCGGTGAGGAAGCCGTAGATCAGGCCGGAGCCGAAACCGTCGCCGCCGCCGATGCGGTCGTAAACGTCGAGCTGGCAGGTCGGGCTGACGTGCCGCTGGCCGTTGTACCAGAGCACCGCGCCCCAGTCGTGCCGGTTGGTGGAATGCACCTCGCGCAGCGTGGTCGCCACCACCTTGATGTTGCGATGCTGCTCGGCGACGCGGTCGATCATCAGGAAGAAGACATCCGGGTCGAGGCTCGACTTGGCCGCCACCTCGGGGCCGGCGATGCCCAGCCCCTTCTGCATGTCCTCCTCGTTGCCGATCAGCACATCGACGTTGTCCACGATGCGCTTCAGCACTTCCTGGGCGCGCTTCAACCCGCCGACGGAAGCCCAGAGCTTGGCTCGGTAGTTCAGGTCGAAGGAGACGACCGCGCCCGCCGCCTTCGCGGCCTGCATGCCTTCGACGATCAGTTCCGAAGTGGTCGGCGACAGGGCGGAGAAGATGCCGCCCGAATGGAACCAGCGGACACCGTTCGCGAAGATTTTCTTCCAGTCGAAGTCGCCGGGCTTGAGCATGGCACCGGCTTCGTTGGCCCGGTTGTAGAAGACCACCGGCGGCCGGACGCCCTGGCCGCGGTCGCTGTAGACGGTGGCGATGTTCGGGCCGCGCACGCCATCGTGCTCGAACCACTTGTAGAACGGCGTCACGCCGGCCTCGCGCACCCGCGACTGGACCAGCTCGCCGATGCCGTAGTGGACCATCGCCGTGGCGATGCCGGTGTTCAGCCCGAAGCAGTCGGCCAGGCCAGCGGCGACATTGTACTCGCCGCCGGAGACGTGAATATCGAACGAGCGTGCCTTGCGAAAGGGAACGACGCCGGGGTCCAGCCGGTGGACCAGCGCCCCCAGGGCCAGAAAGTCCAGCGCGCAGGCATCCTGACGAATACTGAGGCCGTTCATGCACTCTCCCGAGCTTGCTGATTGGCGTTGGGCAACCTGTTCTGGAATGGTATACCGGCCCGCGTCCGGGCGGACAGACTTCAACTCAACCATTTCATGGCGCGGAACCACGCGACGGCGTCCGCCAGCGATTGCGCGACCGGGCGGGGTTGTAGGCCCAATGCCTCCAGGCTGCGGCGGGCGTCGAAGTGCATGCGGCGCTGCGTCAGCTTGACGCCCGTCACGGTGGCGGCCGGTGAACGATGGGTGCAAACGTCGGCGAGAAACTCGCTGACGTAGGCTGCCGTCAGCGCCACCGCGTAGGGCACCCGCCAGCGCGGCTCCGGCAACCCGGTCAGTTTCG
Organism: Planctomycetia bacterium; assembly: GCA_016795185.1. Lineage (GTDB taxonomy): Bacteria > Planctomycetota > Planctomycetia > Gemmatales > Gemmataceae > JAGVLI01. Next base: position 1,500 of record JAEUIF010001147.1, read on the forward strand.
CCAGCAGGGCGAATACCTGCCGAATCGACAGGTTCTCGTGGCCGAGCAGGTAGCGCCGTCCGGCCTGCCCGTGATGCAGGGCGCGGACCATGCCCTCGGCCACATCGCGCACGTCGATGAGATTCAGTTCCGCGTCGAGATATTCGTTGCGCCGGCCGCGACAGAAGTCGAGCATCATCTGCGTCGGCGGTGAACGCCCCAGGTCGCCGGGACCGACGGGCAGCGTCGGGTTGACGATGACCACCGGCGCGCCCCGGCGCGCCAGCTGAAACGCATACTGTTCCGCGCGGAACTTCGACCGGCAATACGGCCCGATCACGTCGCGGATCGAGACCTGCTGGTCCTCGGCGATGGGCGCGGTCTGCCGGCTGCGCGTCAGGATGCTCTCGGTGCTGGTGTGCAGGATGCGCTCGACGCCGGCCGCCAGGGCTTCTTCCAGCACATGGACCGTGCCGAGGAAGTTGACCTGTCGGAAGTGCCCGCGGCGCTGCGTCCAGAGGTGCGGATTCGCCGCGAGATGATACACCTGCCGGCAGCCGCGCACGGCCCGCGCCACGGCAGCCCGGTCGCGGATGTCGGCGAAAACGAGTTCAAACCGCTCCAGCGGCAAGTGACTGACGGCAGCGCCCGGCCGTTCCAGGACGCGCACGGGTTCACCGCGTTCGACCAGCAGTCGCACCAGATGGCTGCCGATAAAGCCCGCGCCACCAGTGACGAGGATGAGTCCGTTCATGGAGAGTGCGGTTGCAATACGGGTTGGGTGAATCCGGGAGTTCCCTGTTGAAGATAGCGAAATCGTCGCCGAATACAGGCAGCGGTTGCTTGACAGGTGAAAGGGACGTACCGTACTTTCCACCCGCACCACGGGGGGAACTGCCCACTGAACGGGAATCAAGGTAAGATGCCCCAAAAAGGGACACGTCCACGTTTCACGGCGGGAACAAGGAACCAACTCGTGGCCAAAAAGAAACCCTCGCCTTCAGACATCGAAGAGACCATTCGTCTCCTGGCAAGGCAGTATGGCGGCAGACTGAAGTCGGCAATCGAGCGACGCATGATGGAGATGGAGCAAGATGATCGGTCGCACTTTCTGGTCTATCAGGTTCTCGGCGTAGGCGATCGGGAAGGCGAACTGGTCGATGAATATCAGAACAAGGGGCGGTTTCTATACAAGTATGCCGGCTCGTTTCTGGAAGAGGCAGCGCGGCTTTGCTTCCTCGAAAAGTACCCCGCCGCGCAACCTGCTCAGGTCCCCAACACCAAGGGACGACGCCCCAAGACCTTTGGCATCGACTGCCTCATTGGCCCGGACGCTGTCGAGATCAAGTGGCGCGACGCCACCACCGACGGCGACCATATACTAAAGGAAGAGGCCCGCATCGAAGCCATCGTCGATGCCGGCTATACCCCCATTCGGATCATGTTTTACTACCCGAATCGGGATCAGGCGATCCGCATCCAAAGAACGCTGGAGAAGATTTATAAGGGCGTAGACGGCCATTACTACTACGGCGATGCCGCGTGGCAGTACGTGAAGAAACGAACGGGCGTCGATTTGTTCGTCATTTTGCAGACCCTGGCGCGAGAAAATGCACCCCAGAGCTGAAGTCGAGATTCATCGGGGCGATTGCCTGCCCGTGCTGCAAACAATGGAGAACGGCTGCGCGGACCTGGCCTATTTCGATCCGCCTTTTTTTACTCAAAAGGTGCATCGCCTAGGCCCGCGCGATCGTTTGAAGGAATTCTCGTTCGAGGATGTTTGGTCGTCGCAGCAGGAATACGGCACGTTCTTGCTGGAACGGCTACGGGCTACGCGCCGAGTGTTATCCGACCGAGGTTCGCTGTTCTTCCATTGCGATCGGAACGCGGCGCACCTCGTGCGGCTGCTCCTCGATGAAGTCTTTGGCTCGAAGAACTTTCGCTCCGAAATCATTTGGCACTATCGGCGCTGGTCCAACTCTCACCGTGGTTTGTTGCCGGCTCATCAGACCATTTTGTACTACACAAAATCCGACGACTACACGTTTAACGAACTGCTGACCGACTATTCCCCGGCGACGAACGTCGATCAAATTCTGCAACGTCGCTCCCGCGATGCGTTCAACAAATCGGTGTACGATCGAGACGACGACGGTCGCGTAGTGCCCAATGGCAACAAGCGCGGAGTGCCGCTGAGCGATGTTTGGGACATTCCTTTCTTGAACCCCAAGGCCAAGGAGCGGACGGGCTACCCTACCCAGAAGCCGTTGCTGCTTTTGGAGCGAATCATCAGGCTCGCGACCAACGAGGGCGATTGCGTCCTGGATCCGTTTTGTGGCAGCGGCACGACCTTGGTCGCGGCACAATCGCTGCACAGGACCGCCATGGGGATTGATGTTTCGGAAGATGCCGTGGCCTTGGCCAAACGACGGCTGAACGGGTCGGCGCGCAGCAACTCTCG
>JAEUIF010001172.1 GCA_016795185.1 Planctomycetia bacterium
CAGAGTTCCCGGCGGGATCTCTGTCGCCCCTCCGGGGCTGGCCTCCCGAAGCGATCTAGTTCCCAGGGCTTGCGCCCTGGGCTGCTTCTCTAACGCCCCTTCCGGGGCTGAAGGCCGATCAGCAGTTACTTCTTCTCCAAAAACCGCAGCACGGTGGGCCGGAAGAAGATCTGATTGCCCGGCGGGTTGCCGAACGGGCTGTTGATCGCCAGCACGGCTAGCTGGATTTCCTCGCCCGGCTTGGCGTTGTCGGTCAACAGGACTTCATTCGGCTGGTTGAAGCCGGAGATCGCGCCCCGGCCGCCCTTGCCGAACGACAGGTCGATCTTGCCGTTGACCCAGACCTCGGCGTAGTCGTCCACGGTGGTGCGGAACCACACGGACGTGCCCGCCACATTCACATCGCCCACCTTCTCCGGAATCGTCACCTTGAGCCGATACCAGCCCATGCTCAGCTTGCCGGGGCCCCAGGCTTTCGTCAGCAGCGCCGGGTCTTCCACTTTTTCCCAGTCATCGTCCTTGAACGCGCCGTGCGCCTTGGGCTCGATCTCGTTCTTCTTCTCGCCGGCATGCAGGGTGATCGGGTGTCGTCGCCAGACGCCCTTGATGAGCCCCACGCCGTCCGCTTTCAGCAAGTCGATCTTGGCGACTTCCTTGCCGGCCGGCGGTTCGACGACGGCCGGCGTATCCGCGCCGCCGTTCTTGGCGTCCGGGGTGAAAAACTCCAGATTGGTCGGGGCACGCAGGAAAATCTTGTTGCCCGGCGGGTTGCCCAGCGGACTGTTGATGCCGAGGACGGCGATCTGAATCTCATCGCCCGGCTTGGGATCGCGGTTCTTCTTGGTCTCGGCGTCGGGCACCTGCAACCGGACGCGGTTGCGCGTGTTGAAGCCGGCCACCGCGCCGCGGCCCTTGCCGGTGTCGATCTTGCCGTTGACCCAGATTTCACCGTAGTCGTCCACCGTGGTCTGGAACCAGACCGGCCCGCCCGTGAACGCCTTGTCGCCGACCTTCTCGGGGACCTTCACCTTGATGCGGTACCAGCACCAGCTGAACTTTCCGGGGCCGCGCGCGTCCTTCAGGGTCTCCGGCTTGAGGACTTCCCATTTCGAGTCGTCGAAGGCGCCGTGGGCCTTGGGCTCGATGTCGTTGTTCTTGGGGCCGACGCCGACCATGACCTCGGCGTAGCGCCATTCGCCCTTGACCTCCTCGCAACCCTTGGTGGTCATCAGGTCAATGGCGCCCAGCTTGCCGTCGGCCTGCTGGGCCAGCGCGGAACCGGCCAGCACGGCAGCGGCCAGTCCGAGAAACAACAGTCGGGCGCAGCGGCACAGCGACAGCGGCCGGACGCCACGAGCATCCGCGGAGCGGAGAGTCATGAGGCAACTCCTTTCGGGGGTGCAACGAACGGGGTGAGACGATCAGGCAGGCGGAGTCAGAGCGTACCACATCGCGGCGCGGATGCCAGGGGATGGTGGGGATTTTCGGCAACCAAGCTGGTTTTCAGCGAGCCGCCGAGCTTGGCCGTTTGTTGAGCGCCGCGCGGACCGTGCTGGCGAGTTCCTGCGGTCGATAGGGTTTGTTGATGAAGCCGAGCACGCCTTCGCGCTCGGAGGCGGCGAGCTGTTCCGCCGAGTAGCCGCTGGCGAAGAGCACGGGGACCGCCGGATCGGTCTGGCGCATCTGGCGCAGGGTATCGTGGCCGGAGAGGCGGGGCATGGTCAGGTCGAGGATCACCAGGTCGATGCGTTCGCGCTCCCGGCCGTAAATCTCCAGCGCCTGCGGGCCGTCCTCGGCGAGCAGCACCTGGTAGCCGTGGCGCTGCAAGATCGTCCGGCCCAGGCTGCGAATCATTGCCTCATCATCGACGAGCAGGATGGTTTCGCCACCGCCGCCGCCGTTGACGGTCGCCGGTTGCGGCTGCGGCGGCACAACGGAATTGCCTTCCTGGAAGCGCGGCAGGTAGAGGTCGAAGCGCGTGCCCTTGTTCACCTCGCTGGTGCAATCGATCCAGCCTTGATGCTGCTTGACGATGCCGAACACCATCGCCAGGCCCAGGCCGGTGCCCTGACCGGGGTGCTTGGTGGTGAAGAACGGCTCGAAGATACGTTGGCGAATCTCGTCGGGGATGCCATGCCCGGTGTCGCTGACGCGCAGCCGGACGAACTCGCCGGCCCGCGCCTCGACGTGCAGCTGGGCCAGGTCGTCGTCCAGCACGACGTTTTCGGTTTCGAGCGTCAGCCGGCCGCCGGTGGGCATCGCGTCGCGGGCGTTGATGCACAGGTTGATGAGCACCTGAATGACCTGGCTGGGGTCGGCCCAGGCGGTCCAGAGTTCGGCCAGCGACTTGACCTCGACCGTGATGCGCGGATCGAAGGTACGCCGCAGAATGCGCACGGCCTCCAGCATCGACGCATTGAGGTTGGTCGCTTCGAGTCGCAGGACCGTGCGCCGCGAGAAGCCCAGCAGTTGCTTGGTCAGGTCGGAGGCCCGCACGGCGGCGGTCTCGGTGTCGCGCAGCAATTCGCGATTCGGGTCGCCCGCCGGCAGGCTCGCGGTCAGCAACGAGATATTGCCCAGCACCGCGGTCAGCTGGTTGGTGAAGGCGTGGGCCACGCCGCCTGCCAACTGGCCGACAGCTTCCATCTTTTGCGATTGCCGCAACTGGTCTTCGAGCCGCCGGCGCTCGGTGATGTCGCGACTGATGCCGATGAGCCCTAGCGGACGGCCGGCGGCATCGGCGAAAGGCGTCTTGAGGGTTTCGACCAGCACCACCTTGCCGTCGGGATATTGCAACCACTCCTCGTGACGGCGGGCCTTGCCGCCCGCCAACATCTGGCGATCGCGCTCGCGGTGCGTCTTGCCGACCTCGGTGGGGAATAGGTCAAGGTCCGTCAGGCCGACCAGGTCTTTCTCGGCCCGGCCGCAATACTGCTCGAAAGCGGTATTGCACCCAAGATAAACGCCGTGGTTGTCCTTGTAGCAGATCAGGTCGGGAATGGAGTCAATCAGGCCGCGCAGGATGGCCCGCTCGCGCGCCAGGGCCTGCTCGGCGCGCTTGCGGTCGGTCACATCCGCCAGCACGGCGATGACGCCCTGGACCTGGCCCGCGGCGTCGAACAGCGGGCCGGCGGAAATGCTCACGTCGATGACGGAGCCATCCTTCCGGCAGCGCTGCGCCTCGATGCCCGCGAAGGCTTCGCCCTGCAAGACGCGCTCGCGCAGCGCGGCCGCTGCCGCCTGCTGGTCCTCGGGTGCCAGCGGGCTGGGCTGGCCGATGACCTCGGCTTCGTTCCAGCCGAAGATGCGCGTGGCGGCGGCGTTCCAGCTGCGGACGTGGCCCGCCGGGTCGAGCGCCAGGATGGCCAGCGGGGAGGCTTCGATCAAGGCGCGCAGCGTTTCATTGGTGTCGCGGAGCTGTTCCTCGGCGCGCTTGCGGTCGGTGATGTCGTGCGAATTGGTGACGATGGCCCGCACGCTGGGGTCTTCCAGCCGATTGATGCCATATCCTTCGAGGACGCGGTAGCTGCCGTCCTTGTGCAGCGTCCGAAACTCAGCGCGGACATCCTTGCCCGGCTCCGCAACGCACGAAGCGAACATGGCTTCCAGCGCGGGCCGGTCGTCGGGGTGCAACCCCGCGAATGGCGCGCGCCGCAGGAACTCCTCGGGAGAATAGCCCAGCAACGGAGTCACGGCGGGCGTGACGTAGGTCACGGTTCCCTGGGCGTCGAGCAGCACCAGCAGGTCCGAGCTTTTCTCGACCAGCGCGCGGAAGCGCTCCTCGCTGCGGCGCAGGGCTTCCTCGGCGCGCTTGCGCTCGGTGATGTCGCTGAGGGATTCGACGACGCCGACGATGTTGCCGGCGCTGTCGCGCAGCGGGGCGGCGTTCAGCGAAACGATGACCTGCGAGCCGTCGGGCCGTTCGAGCACGCGCTCGACGCCGTAAACGGGTTGCCCGGTACCGAGTACCTGGGAGAAGGCGAACTCCGGCGCGGCCACGGTGCGGCCGTCGAGCTGGCTGATCTTCCAGAGCGGATCGTTGAACGGCCGGCGCATGATCTCATGGCGCGGCAGTCCCAGCAGGCGTTCGGCGGCGGCATTGGCCATGCCGATGCGCCCGGCGCGTTCGATGATGAGAATGGCGTCGGCGTTGGTCTCGAAGATGCGCGACAGGCGTTCCTCGCTGGCGCGCAGGGCCTCGTCGGCGCGGCGGCGCTCGATGGCGAGCGCTGCCAGATGATCGATGACGCCGATGGGATGACGGTCGCGCGGCGGCGGCTCGCCGGGCTGGCGGTAGTAGACGGCGAGCACACCCAGCACGCTGCCATTCCGGGCCAGCACGGGCGTCACCCAGCAGGCGCGCAGTTCGTGGCGCAGGGCCAGGTCGCGAAAGTGCGTCCAGCGGGGATCGCTGGCGATGTCGGCCACCACCACGGGCTGGCGCGTATGCGCCGCCAGGCCACAGACGCCGCCTTCCGGTCCGATGGCCGAACCGTCCAAGGCGCGCCGGTAGGCGTCGGGCAGGCTGGGCGCGGCGCCGAGCCGCAGCCGGCCTTGTTCCACCAGCAAAAGAGCGCAGGTCAGGTAAGGCGCCTGGGCTTCCACCGCGCCGAGCACGAAGTCCAGCACCTGCGTCACCGACGCTCCGGTGGCGACCATCTCCAGGGCCTGGTTCTGCGTGCTTAGCAGCGTCTCGGCTTGCTTGGCGTCCGAAATA
>JAEUIF010001182.1 GCA_016795185.1 Planctomycetia bacterium
GGCGGTGGCACCGCTGCCAGGTCCTGCACCGGCGGGAGCCGCCCAAGCATGGCACCCAGCTTCAACCACCAGGCCAGACCGGCTCCGACTGGTGTAGATGCCAATAGGCGTCCGCCCCTGGCTACACCACGCCGCCCCTTCGGGGCTGAAACTGGCTGGAATCGCTCAGCGCCGGCGGGCGGCCTCGGCCTGCACCTCTTTTAACAGCTCCGGGCCGGTCATGCGGTGGGCGGCGTCGTGCGGGCAGGCGTAGACGCAGCTGGGCTGGCCGTCCAGCCCGGAGCAAAGGTCGCAGAGCGTGGCCTTCTGCTGCACCACCGGCAAGGTGCGGCCGGGGTTGGCCAGGTCGGGCCGCTGCTCCTCGAACGGGTGCATGTTGATGTTGCCGTACGGGCAGTTAGTCGCGCAGTTGCCGCAACCGATGCACCAGTCCTCGATGATGATCTCGCGCGAGTTGCGGCGGCGGATCGCTCCCACCGGGCAGCCCGCCATGCAGTACGGGTCCATGCACGAGCGGCACGAGGTCGTCACCAGGTACTTGTCGAAGCGCAGCCCCTCGCGGATCAGCCGGGTGACGCCGTCGTGAGCGTCGGCGCAGGCTTTCGTGCATTCGTCGCAGCGGGTGCATTTTTCGAGGTCGAGCACCAGCAGGCTTTGCGCGTTCATCAAGCCTTGCGACAGGAAATCGCCGAGCGAAACGCTCGCCGCTTGTTGCCGGGCGCGTTCGTTCTCGGTGAGGCGTTCCAGCGCGATCTGCACGATGCGCGCCCGCACTTCCGGGAACAGGTCGAGCACGGCACGGAAATCATCGCCGCCGACCCGCACCAGCTCGACGTGGTCCAAGGCGCTGCATGTGGCGGTGCGCACGCCGGGCGGAGCGGCTTCCGCCACTTCGGGAATGTGCGAGAGCAGGCCGATCTCGCCAAAATACTTGCCCGGCCCGATGTAGGCCAGCACATGCTCGCCGCCCGGCTGCCGTTGCGACACCTTCACGAAGCCGATGCGCACCAGGTAGAAGTGGTCCGCCGGTTCGCCCTGGCGGAAGATCACTTGCCCCGGATCGACGCGGATCAACTCGACGCGGTCGCGCAGAAAGTCCACGAACTTGGCGAAGCGCGCCTCGTCTTCGAGCAGGCTGGCGAAGATCGAGACGCCGCGCAGGTGGTTGTCGATGGCCCGGCGGCGGTAGCGTTCGTCGAGCAGGGCGCGCGAACGCTTGCCGCGGCGCAGCACGTAGAGCACGTTGCGCAGCATCTCCAGCGCCGTGCAGTCTTCGGTCGCGCGCACCGTGGCCGAGCGCGGGTAGGAATTCATGCAGGTCATCTCGCCGAACAACTCGCCCGCTTCCAGGGTGGCCACGGGGTTGTCGTAGCGCAACGTCACCGGCGCGTCGATCGGGATGAACGGAGTGGTGCTTTCCTCGTCGCGGCGGTCCTGGGCGCGGCCCGCCAGCGTGCTGGTAAAGCGCCGGATCAGGCCGAGCGGCCCCCAGTCGATCCGCGCTCCGCCGCGGCGGTTCTTGTCGCCGCGCACGTGCTTGAGCGGCGCCTGAATGAAGATGTCAACCTTGCCTTTTTCGAGGTAGAACGCGGTCGAACCGTACTCGCCCTCCCGGCAAATAATCTCGCCCTTGCGGTAATGGCGGCGGACGACCGCGCCTTCGTTGAAGCGCAGGAACGGTGGGGCCACGCCCTCGAACAACGGCAGCTTGGCCAGCTCCTCGGCCGACAGCGGCTGCACGGCAGCCGTGTTCACTGGCAGCGGCTCGGCGCGCACCACGCCGCGATTGGTGAGCGCCCCCGTCGGGCAAGACACCATGCACTCGCCGCAGGCCACGCACGACGATTCGCCCATCGGGTTGTTCAAGTCGAAGGCGACGCCCGCGCCGTAACCCTTGCCCCGACGGCCCAGCACTTCGTTATGGCGAATCTCGTTGCAGCCACGCACGCAGCGGTCGCAGAGAATGCAGGCGTTGTGATCGACGGCGATGACCAGCGACGAGGCGTCGTGCGGGCGATGCGCCGCCGACTGCTGGAAGCGCACGTCCTTGATCTGGAGCTTCTGGGCCAGGGTTTCCAGTTCGCAGTCCTGGTGCAGCCGGTGCTTTTCACAGGGAGAAGGGTGGTCGGCCATCAGCAATTCGGTCAGGCCGGAAACAGCGGTCTTGACCTTCGCGCTGGTGTGATGCGTGGCGACGACCATGCCCGGTTCCACCGGCCGGTAGCACGCCGGCGCGAGGCGCGGTTCCGTCCGGCCGTCGGCCGATTTCACCTCGACGCTGCACACCCGGCAGACGGCCACCGGCGTCATGTACTCGCGGTGGCACAGGACCGGGATGTCGATCTTGGCCTTGTGCGCGGCGTCGTAGATCGTGGTCAACCGGGGGATCGGCTTGTCGGTGGGATCGTAGCTCAGGCTGACGCGCGGCACCTCGACGGCCTGCCCATCGATGGTCACGCGCACCGGCGGCTGCTCGACCAGCGCGGCCAGGGCGCGGGGCATCGCCACCATGCGGCCATCGAACATCATCTCGATTGTTTCGTCGGCACTGGACATCGAGGGTTGCTCCCACCGGGCTGCCGT
>JAEUIF010001197.1 GCA_016795185.1 Planctomycetia bacterium
GAAATGTCGGCAAGCGGAATTGCAAAATCCAGCCGGCGCGTGGAAAATGCCTTGGTACGCCTTCGTCCCCACACCGACCTTCGCGACCCGCCTGGAGCCTTGTGCTGACATGACTCGATATCTCGCCGCCCTGCTGCTTGCCCTGGGCCCGCTGCTCCTGGTCCTGCCCGCCGCCAGCCAGGAAGCGCCGGCCCTGAAGCCGGTCAACCTGCCCTTCAACACGGACAAGGACGAGGACGATCCGCACGTCTCCAGCAGCCATCTGACGCTCTTCTACATCAGCAACGCCAACAAGAAGCTGGAAGTGATGTCGGCGACGCGCAAGAACGTCAAGGACCCCTGGTCCGCCGGCAAGCCGATCTCCGAATTGAAAAGTAAGGAAGCCGATTTCCGCAGCCCGTTCCTCAGTCCCGACGACAAGTTCCCGCAGTACCTCTACTACAGCAGCAACAAGGACCCGGAGAAGCGCGACCGCAAGGGCGACAATTATGACATCTACTTCCTGGTGAAGCCCAACGCCACGGCGGAGTTTTCCTTCGACAACGCCGTGATCTCGGTCGGCACCGAGGTGGATGAGATGCACCCCTGGCTGACGGCCGACAATCAACAACTCTACTTCAGCCGCAAGACCGAGGGCGGCTGGCGGCAGTTTGTGGCCAGCCGGCCCAAGGACGGCGGCCAGTTCGGCGAGCCGGTGCGCATCAACCTGCCGCTGGGCTATCACCACGCCACGCTGTCGCCCGACGGCAAGACGATGTACCTGCAAGGCCCGGTGGAATCGAAGACCAAGCGTCAGCGCTGGGGCCTGTTCGTCAGCCACCACGACGGCAAGACCTGGCCGCGCCCCGAACCGCTGGAAGGGTTGAATCAAAATGTGACGGCCCAGGGCGAGATGTCGCCTTCACTCAGTCGTGATGGTTCGGTCCTGTACTTCGTCTCGGATCGCGCCGGTGGAAAAGGCGGCCTTGATGTTTGGATGATTCCTGTGGCTGAGCTGAAAAAGTAGCCCGCCGCGGAGCGGCGGGCTACTTTGCTGCCGCCAACTCCACTAACGTCCGCACCATGCAACCCGTGCCGCCCGCGTCGCGGATCGGACTGGCGTGCTCGGCCCAGGCGGGGCCAGCGATATCGAGATGCACCCAGGGCGTGGTGCCGACGAAGCGCTCCAAAAACTTCGCACCGACGATCGCGCCGCCGTAGCGCTTGCCCGAGACGTTCTTGATGTCCGCTACTTCGCTCTTGATGAGGTCGTTGTAAATCGGCCACATCGGCAGCGGCCAGACGCGCTCGCCGGCGCGCTGGGCAGCGCTTTGCACCTGCTGGTTCCAGGTTTCGTTGTTGCCCATCAGGCCGGCGACCTGCTCGCCCAGCGCCACCATGCAGGCGCCGGTCAGCGTGGCCAGATCGACCAGGTGCGTGGCGCGCAGGTCCACGGCGTAGGCCAGTGCGTCAGCAAGGATTAGCCGTCCCTCGGCGTCGGTGTTCAGCACCTCGATGGTGACGCCGTTGCGGGCTTTCAGCACGTCACCCAGCTTCAGCGCCTTGCCGCTGGGCATGTTCTCGACGAGAGCGAGGATGCCGAGCACGTCGACGGGCAAACGCAGTTCGGCGATGGCCAGTATCGACGCCAGTACGGCGGCGGCCCCGGCCATGTCGCATTTCATGTCGAGCATCTGGTCGTTGGCCTTGAGCGACAGCCCGCCGCTGTCGAAGGTCACGCCCTTGCCGACGTAGCCGAGCCGCGTTGGCTTCTCTGCACCTTGCCAGTGCAGCAATACCAGGCGGGGCGGCCGTTCGGAGCCCCGCGCCACGCCGAGCAACGAACCAAACTTCTCCGATTCCAGCTGGGTTTCGTCCAGCACGGTGCAGGCGATACCCACCGCGCCGGCCATTTCCAGGGCCAGCGCCGCGAAAGTCTCAGGATAGAGGTCGCTGGGCGGCATGTTGACCAGCTCGCGCGCCAGGGCCACGGCCCGGCCTTCGATGTCCGCCCGGCGCGCCCCGCGCTGCACCGCGTCGGCGTCCGCGCCTGGCGGCGCAATCAGGCAGAGGTCATCGGGCACGAAGCGCACCGGCTCGGTCTTGCGGACGCCCGGACCCTGGCTGCCCTGCATCAACCCCACGCCCGCCGCCAGGGCCAGCTCTTCCCAGCCCAGCCGCTCTGTCGGACTCGGCAGCGCAAACGCGACCCGGCGGCGCGGGCGATCCGTGACGCAGCGGGCGGCGGCCGTGGCAGCGTCGGTGAGGATGCTGCGTTCCAGCGCCGCGCGCTTGCCCAGGCCGACGATCATCACGCGGGGGACCGCCGCGCCGCGTACATCGAGCAGCGGAGTCAGTTCGATGGGCTTACTGGTCACGTCGCCGGCCTGCCAGAGCCGGCTCAGCGCGCCGCCTAACCGCTGGTCCAGCGCGGCCAGCGGGCCGGAAAAACCTTCTTCCTCGAATACTGGCACGATCAGCCAGTCGGCGGTGATCTCGTACAGCGGGGCAAACTGCGCGGTCAGTGGCATGCCGGTCCTTCCCGATCAACTGCATCGATAAAGGCAGCGGGTTTTGAACTTAATTCACGATCAATCAACTTGTTGCTCCATAGCAACTTCCTGGGTGCCATGCCCACGGCTTTGCGTGGGCATGGGACGCTTGCGAGTGCTCCATGCCCACGCAA
>JAEUIF010001234.1 GCA_016795185.1 Planctomycetia bacterium
CTCGTTCCAGGTTCCCCGGCCTACGGAGTTTGCCATGCGAAGCGTCTTTTCCGCGATCGTGCTGACGCTGGCCGCCGCTCCCGCGCTGGCGGAAGACAAGGCCCAGAAGGTCGGTCAGGTGCTGGATGACTGGCACCAGGCGGCGGCCGAAGCCAAGCTCGACCGCTACTTCGGACACTTCACCGCCGATGCGGTGTTCCTGGGCACCGATGCCACCGAACGGTGGACGCGCGATGAATTTCGCCGCTACGCCAAGCCCTACTTTGACAAAGGCAAGGCCTGGACCTTCAAGGCAACGCGCCGCAACGTAAGCTTCGCGAAAGACGGCAGCACGGCCTGGTTCGACGAAATGCTGGACACCCCGCACCTGGGGCCGGCGCGCGGGACCGGCGTCATGATCCTGGAGGGCGGCAGCTGGAAGATTGCCCAGTACCACCTCTGCGTGCCCATTCCAAATAACGTCTTCGACCAGGTAAAGAAAATTATCGAAAAAGCACCAAAAGCAAAGGAATAGGCGGACAGCGAAACGGATCATTTCGCCTTTTCTGCCCGGAATGAACTTCAGATTGCACGCAGGCGTATTAATAATGGTAATAGAGCGCAAGTTATGGGGATTGCGCCATTCCCAGTATGTGCAGGCAATCGCCCCTTTCGCCAGACCCCGTAACCCTGGCACGCCCAGAGAAGAGAGCTGACATGAGAATACTCACTCTGTCTTTTCGCGTAGCGACGCTCCTCTTGCTCGGCGCTTTGTTGACGCCCGACACGCCCGTCGTGGCCGATGACGCCGCCGTTCCTGAAGACGGCATCGAGGTGCTGGCCCAGGGACCAGTCCACGAAGCGTTCGCCGATCCTGGCGCGCAGCAGGCCAAGCCGTCGCCGATCATTCCCAAGCAACCGCCCAAGGACATCGAGGAACTGCCGCCCGAGCAGAAGCCGCAGGGCAATAACGTGCAATGGGTGTCCGGCTTCTGGGCCTTCGACGACGAAGCCCAGGACTTTATCTGGGTGAGTGGGTTCTGGCGCGACATTCCGCCGGGCCGTCAGTGGATGCCCGGCTACTGGACGCGCCTCGCCGACGGCTGGCAGTGGGTGCCTGGCTTCTGGGCAGAGGCTGGTCAGCAGGAAATGCAGTTTCTGCCGCAACCGCCGGCTTCGCTGGACAACGGCCCGTCGGTCCCACAACCGGGCGAGGATTTTTCCTATGTGCCCGGCAACTGGGTCTACCGGGAAAATCGCTACCTCTGGAGCCCTGGCACCTGGCAGGCTTTTTCGCCCAACTGGATCTGGTGCCCGGGCCGCTACGTCTGGACGCCGTCTGGCTACCTGTACCTGAACGGCTATTACGATTATCCGCTGGAAAACCGCGGCTTGCTCTTCGCGCCCGTGTGCTTTAACCGACCTCTGTGGAACACGCCCGGCTGGTGCTTCCGGCCGCGCTGGTCGATCTGTGCTCCGGCGCTGTTTAGCTGCCTGTGGGCGCGGCCCAACTATGGTTGCTACTGGTTCGGCAACTACTTCAATGCCCGTTACGACCGCCTGGGCTTCCGTCCCTGGTACGACAACCGCTGGGGCCGCCACGGCTACGACCCGCTGTACAGCTACTATCGGCAGCGGAATCGCCAGGACGGCCGCTGGGACAATGACCTGCGCAACCTCTACGCCGACCGCCGCGCGGGCAACGCGCCGCTGCCGCCGCGCAACCTGTTGCAGCAGCGTGAACTGGCCAACGACCCGCTCGTCAAGGGCGACGGCGGTCGTGGGGCCGGCCGCTTCCGCGATCTGACCGTGCTGGCTCCACTGAAGGACGCCGAGCGCGCCAATGGTGTGAAGTTGCAGGAAGTGTCCACCGCCAAGCTGGCCGAACAGCGTGACGCCATCGACAAGGTCCGCGGCGTCCGCGACCAGCGGCAGAAGATCGATCGCGACATCCAGAAGGATGGCGCGCCGAATCGCCTGGGCGATGCGCCCAAGCTGGCGAAGGTCGATCTGCCCAAGGTGGAAGCGGGCGCGAAGACGCCCATCACGCCGTCCATCATTCGCAACAACAAGGAAGAACGCCGCGCGGGTGTGCAGGAACCAGTGTCGCCGTCGCGGTTGCCCGCAAACACCGACAACAAGGGACCGGCCACCGTCAACCGTCCTTCGGAGAACAAGCCGCTGCCGGGTCTGGGCAAAGGTAAGGACGGCGAAGCGAACGCGGACGCCAAGCCGCCGCGCACCAGCAGCTACCCGCCCGACGGCAAGCCGGGCAAGGGGCCGGACGGCAATACGGCGGAAAACAAGCCGCCGCAGTTGAGGGTGCCGGGCGACAACAAGACGCCCGCGCCCATCGTGCGGCCTTCGGAGAACAAGCCCGGCGAGAACAAAGTACCGTCTCCCATTTTCCGCCCGTCGGAGACCAGGCCGAGCGAGAACAAGACGCCCGCGCCCATCGTCCGCCCGTCGGAAAACAAGCCCGCCGAGAACAAGACGCCCGCGCCCATCGTGCGGCCGAATGAGAACAAGCCGCCCGTGGCCACGATACCGCCACAGGTCAAGCCGGCGGAGAACAGGCCGCCGATGCCGGTCAACCCGCCGCCGAACGTGCGGCCGAACAATCCGCCGGTGGAGAATAAGGCCCCGACGCCCGTGGTGCCAAACGTCAGGCCGCCGGAGCCGAGACCGCAAACGCCGCCTGCGGTGAACAAGGCTCCCACCCCGCCCGCGCCGGCGGTGAGACCGCCGACGCCGGCTCCGGTCGCGCCCACGGTCAAGCCGCCGAGTCCGGCACCCGTGATTCGCCAACAGCCACCGGCGTCGCCGCCCGCTGCTCGGCCGCCCGCTCCAGCGCCCTCCGTGCGGCCCGCCGCGCCGGCTCCGTCGATTCGTCCCTCAGCGCCGCCGGCGCGGCCTGCTGCACCGGCTCCGCGCCCGGCAGCCCGTTCCGCGACGCCCGCGCCGCAACCGGCGGCGCGACCCGCTGCACCGGCTCCGCGACCGGCAGCCCGTCCGGCCGCTCCCGCGCCACGGCCGGCGGCGCGACCGGCGGCACCGCGTCCGGCCAGCAAGGCACCGCCGGCCAATCGCGGTGGCGGCACCCGCCGCTAGTCACCGCGAACCAAGAAAACCACGGAGCGAGGGCATAAGCCCTCGCTCTTTTTTTGTTTCCCACGCCTCGGCGATTTTTCGGATTTTCTTCCATTTCTCCTCGCGGGGCCGGGCAATATAGAGTGGAAGGCCCGGAGAGCGAGGATCATGGCCCACCACCCACTCGCTCGGGTCCTCCGGCACCTGCGCGGCCTGCTTGGCCCGAACCGGACCGGAGAACCGAGCGACGGACAATTGCTCGAACGCTTCGTTCAGCGGCGCGACGAGTCGGCGTTTGCCTTGCTGATGCAACGGCATGGGCCGCTGGTGCTGAGCGTCTGCCGCCGAGTGCTGCACGATCCGAACGATGTGGACGATGCCTTCCAGGCGGTTTTTGTGGTGCTGGTGCGCCGCGCCGGCGCGGTGGATCGCAACCGCTCCCTGGCCAGCTGGCTGCACGGCGTCGCGTATCGCACGGCCCTCAAGGCGCGGGCGCGCGCCGCCCGACTTCGGTCCCGCGAGCAACAGGCGGAAGCCATGCCCTCGATTGCCGCTGCCGAGATCGACGCACTCGCCGCCGACCCCGGCGGCAGCCTGGCGTTGCACGAAATGCGCGTCGTTCTCGACGACGAGTTGAACCGCTTGCCCGAAAAGTACCGCGCCCCGCTGCTGCTCTGTTACCTCGAAGGCAAGACCAACGAACAGGCGGCCGAAGACCTCGGCTGCCCGGTCGGTTCGATGTCCTGGCGGCTGGAGAAGGGGCGAGAACTGCTGCGGCAACGACTGACGCAACGCGGCCTGGCGCTGACGAGTGTCCTGGTCACCGCCGGACTGAACGCCGAAGCGGCCACGGCGGCGGTGCCGGCGACACTCGCCCACGCAGCGTTGCAATCCGCTCTGCTGGCCGCGCAACCTGCCGGCGGCCTGCTTCCCGGAGCGGCTGCCGCGCTGGCGGAGAGTGTCCTGCACACGATGTTTGTGGGCCGCCTGCGGACGTTGCTGTTCGCGGTGGTGGCCGTCTCCCTGTTGGGGGCAGGCGCTGGTGCCGTCGCTTACACGACATTGCACCAGCCTACTCCTCCGGCTCCGCCGCGTGCTGTCGGCCAGCCGCTCGAGTTCCAGGCCGCCGAGATCGAGCAGCGCGTCCTGGCGCTGCAACCCAGCCCGGACGAACGCAAGATCGACCGCATCGGCTGGGCCAGGGACTTGCGCGACGCCCTGCGGCTCGCCGCGACGCATAACCGCCCGGTCTTTTTCTTCGTCCATGTCGGCAAGATCGAGACGGGGCGGTGCGGCGGCAGTGCCTTCAACCTGCGGGCCTTCGCGCTGGCCGACGAGGAAGTCATCACGCTGCTGAATGAATCCTTCGTGCCGGTGTTCGCCAACCAGGACGACTACGGCAAGACCGGCGGCGCGCCGCCCGAGGAGAAAGCCGAACTGGCCCGACTCTGCCAGGCCGCCCGTGCCGCGAAGCTGCCGGTGGGCCAGGACTGCGTGTTCCTGATCGCGCCGGACGGGCAGGTCCGCGACGTGCTCATCATGAAGCTGGCCAAGCCGCCGAAGCTGCTCGCCGAGCGACTGCGTTTGTTCGCGGCCGAAACGAAACAAGCCGGCGGCCCGCCGGTCGCCGCACCCCGACCGCTCTCGGTGCCGCTCACGGTCAGCGACGACCAACTACTCCTGCATTTGTGTACCCGCTCCATCGGCCGGCCGCACTGGTGCGAGTTCCCCGCCGAGGAATGGCTGGTGCTGTCGCGCCCGCAGTGGAGCAAGCTGCTGCCCGTTGGCGAACTGACGCACGGTCAGTCGTACCCGATCAACGCCGAGTTGACCGAGTTCCTGCTGCGCTCGTTCTACCCGCAAACGGAGAACTACGACGCCGCGCGCAGCCGCATCGACCGCGCCGAGCTGCGCGGCCGGTTGCTGGAGCGCGACGGCGACCTGGTGCGCGTCCGCCTGGACGGCACCCTGACGATGAAGCGAACTTTCTATCCCGGCCGGGACGACGACCACCTGGCCGAAGCCGTGCTGACCGGCTTCCTCGACGGCGACCTCAAGCACGGACGAGTCACCCGACTGCGCCTGGTTACCGAGCAAGCTAGCTACGGCGGGTACGCCTTCGGTGCTGCCCTGCGTTCGGTCCCGTGACACTGCCAAGCCGCGAACGGCGAGCGGCGCACCCCACCTGCCTGGAGTACGATCCGATGCTCACCTGCCTTGAAAAGTCCGTCCAATTGACCTGCGCCGGCATCAGCCGTCGGCAGTGCCTGAAGCTCGGCGCGCTGGGCTTGGGCGGCTTGACGCTGCCCGACCTGCTGCGGGCGCGCGCCGCGGCCGGGCAACCCGCTTCGCGCAAGTCGGTCATCATGATTTGCCAGTTCGGCGGCCCCAGCCACCTTGACACCTACGACCCCAAGCCCGATGCCCCCGCCGATATTCGCGGCGAGTTCAAGTCCATCCAGACCAGGGTGCCTGAACTGCGCATCTGCGACTTGATGCCGAAGCAGGTGGCCATCGCCGACAAGTTCACGATCCTGAAAAAGCTCCAGATGACCGGCCAGGACCACTACCTGCCGTCGGAGATCATGACGGGCTACCTCTTCAACCACATCAGCGGCAAGGGCGTGCTGCGGCCGGCGTTTGGCTCCGTGGTGAGTAGGACGCGCGGCAGCGGCAACCTGCCGGCCTATGTCAGCCTGCGCGGCGGCGAGCACGAAGACCCGCAATACCTGGGTAATGCCCATGAGCCCTTCGTGCCCAAAGGGATGGGCTTGCAGAACCTGGCGCTGTCGAAGGAGGTCTCGCTGGAGCGCTTCGGCGTCCGCCGAGAATTGCTGAAGACCTTCGACACGCTGCGCCGCGATGTGGAAGTTCGCGGCCAGCTGGAGGGGATGGACGCCTTCACGGCACAGGCGTTCGACCTGGTGACTTCCGGTCAGGCGCGCGACGCCTTCGACCTGGCGAAAGAGCCGGAACCGGTGCGCCAGAAGTACGGCAAGGCGACGCAGTACCTGATGGCCCGCCGGCTGGCCGAGGCGGGCGTACCCGTCATCACGCTCGACGCCGACAGCGGCGGTTGGGACACTCACACGGACAACTTCAGCAAGCTGCGAACGATGCTGCCGCGCGTCGACCACGGCCTGTCCACGCTCATCACCGACCTGTTTGAGCGCGGCCTGGAGCGCGACGTGCTCGTGGTGATGTGGGGCGAGTTCGGCCGGTCGCCGAAGGTCTCCAGCGATGCAGGCCGCGACCACTGGCCGGAAGCGAACTATGCCCTGTTCTCTGGCGGCGGTATGCCGATGGGCCAGGTGATCGGCGCGACCGATGCACGCGGTGGGCGGCCGACCTCCCGGCCATACGGCCCGCAAAACGTGCTGGCGACCATCTATCGCTTCCTCGGCGTCGATCCGTCGATGACTTTCCCCGACCACAGCGGTCGGCCTGTGCATTTGCTCGACGACCGCGAACCGATCCAGGAACTGAGTTAGAGCGATTCGCCAATGGGTGAAGCACCGCGCGCTCTGGTCCGCACAGCGGCCCCGGCCCTAAGCGGTTGGGGCCGCTGCCCAGTTCGTTGCACCGTAGCACGCCCAATGCGGCGGTGACGGGCAAATCCGCGATGCCTGGCGGCTCCTGGCAAGATCGTGTAATGACGCAAACTGGGCTGGCTATTGCGAGCAGCCTGGGTCGCCGCCGACAGGTAGCCTGGACAGATTGTGGCCAGGTGCGTATCTTCCATGTCAGCCCCGATGCTTGACGGGTTACCCGGTCGACCCACGGAAGGGCGCGATGACCACCACTTCCCCAACACGCTATTTCGCCGCCCCACCCTTGAGCCTGGCCTCCGTGGTGCGCCGCGGTTCCACGAAGCGCGTGCCACGCACCCTGCTTGCGGTGCGTGGACCGAGTCACTCCACCTCCAGCCAGGAACCCTGACATGGCAACTCAACTCCAGGAACTCACGAGCGTCGCTAGCCGCAGGCAATCCGAGCCAGCAACTCCGCGTGCCACGGTCGCGGCCCCGCGTTACCGACTTCACTGGCCGGCCGTGGGCCTGGCCGCGTTGACCGCCGCCACGGCCATCACGGTCTACATGATGAACGTGCCGCGCCTGCTCAACGTGGAGGCGATGGACATCGGCATCACCATTGGCAGCATGGTCGATCCCTCCGCAGGAGTGCTCGCCTACCTGACGCGGATCGCGTGGCATGTCGGGCACGGCTTGATCTATATTCCGGTGTACGCGGCCATTCTGGTCTGGTTCCGGCTTGAAAGCAATGCCCGCACCGGGGCCTGCTTCGGCGTCTTCCTCTGGCTAGCCGGCCCCATGCTGCTGATTCCCCTACTGCTGGACCGGCCGCGCATCAACCCCGGCGACCTCTGGCATCCGGGCGTCTTCATGCTCGGCCTCGGCCTGGGCTGGACGCCCGCGCTCATCGACCTGGGCGCCCATCTGACGCATGGCATCCTGGCCGGCGTGCTCTGCAAGCATCGCCGTACCGAACCGACGGTACTGGCCGCGGTCGTGCCTCTCGAAAAGGATGGGGCCTTGTCCCCGATCCCCGAAATTGTCAGCGAGCGGTTGATCGGGTAAAACCGCCGAGCCATCGCCCACCTCAATAGACCGGGCCGGCGTTTTCGCCGGCCCGGTCTATTGAGGTGGGCGACCGAACCTTGTCGCGGATGGCCAAACACGTAGACTGGCGCAAGGTACGGCTACTCGCTACTCTCGGCGGCAATTTCGGTCGATGAACGAACACTCCCTGCACAGCACCGAATGCAGCGAAGCACAGGGCGGCGTGTGTCCGCAGACCCGGCAGCCGTGTGCCGAGGCCACGAGTTGCCATGCGCGCGGCGCTGACGCCGCACCTGCCGCCGTGGCGTTGACGCTCGCCGAAACGCTGGCACGCTTCGACCGCGAAGCGGCCTGGGGCGAGTGCGGCGGCAATCGCTATTTCACCTGGGGCCAAGGACCACCGCTGGTCTTCGTGCCCGGACTGGTCACGGAAGCTCGCTGCTTCGCCCCTGTCTGCATCCACCTGAAGGACCGCTTTCGCTGTATCGCCTACGACCTGCCGACCACACCGACGAGCCACGCCGGCCTGGTCGCGGACTTGCTCGCCCTGCTGGACCATCTGCACATAGCGCAGGCGTACCTCCTCGGCTTCTCCTTCGGTTCGACCATTGCCCTGGCTGCCTTACACCAGTATCCGGAGCGTTTTCCACGCGGCGTACTGGTGAGCGGCTTCGCGCGGCGCAGGCTCGGCTTCGCCGAGGTACTGCTGGCCCGGTTGCTAAGCCGCTGCTCCGCACCAATGCGCCGGTTGCCGTTCCACGACGCCATGCTCAAACGCAGTCATTTCAGTACGTTTGCCGACCGGCCGCCCGAAGTCTGGCAGTTCTTCCTCGAACGCTGCGGCGCGCTGCCGATGTCCGCCGTCGCCCGCCGCGCTCTACTGCTGCATGGCGTCGATCTGCGGCCTTGCCTGCCGGCCATCCGCCAGCCGGTGCAGCTGGTCAGCGGCGACCGCGATTCGCTGGTGTCCGGCCAATGCCTGGATGCCTTGCAGCAAGGCTTGCCAGTCAACGTCCACGTCGAATTGCCCCACTGCGGGCACTACGCGCTCTTCACGCATCCCGCCGACCTGGCCGACGCCATCGGCCGCTTTCTGACGCCGCCGACTAGCGCCTGCGCGCCCGCCGCGCCTGGCACCTGCCTCCCAGCGCCGCGATGAATTGTGCCGCCACCGAGTCGGCGCGGTCCCGCAACGAGCGCGGATCGCAGCCGAGCCGTCGCAGTTCACCGCGCGAGGTATGTCCGCCCGGTTGCCAGTCGCCAGGCTCCATTTCGTGATAGTAGAAGTGCAGTCGCTCCCAGCCGACGACGAAGGTGACGTGAAACTCCGTCAATTCGACCAGGCGTGGACCAGTGCGGTCCTTCAGTTCGGACCACGGAAAGATGGAAAGATGATCGGGCGGCTGCAAGCCCCAGCGCCGGCTACAGAGCCAGCAACGGTCGCCGGGCCGCCGAAAGCCAAGTCGTCGCAAGTCGCTGTCCCATAACCACATGCCTCCACTTCTTCCCCAGGGGAAATCGGGAAATCGTTCGTCGGGTTCCCAGGTGGGCCTAACCTGGCTACGCGGCGGCGGTGAAAATTTTTTCGGGAATTTTCCAACGGCGTTGCCACCTCGTGACACTATGGACGGAGAGCCCAACATCTCCGGGAGGAAGCGCTCATGGCCTACGGACAGCTCGGCACGGTCTTGCAGCACCTGCGCCGCCTGCTTGGCGCGCAGGAAGGCGCGGACCTGACCGACGCCCAGCTCCTGGCCCGTTTCCGCGACTCCCGCGATGAAGCCGCCTTCGCCGCCCTGGTGCAGCGGCACGGGCCACTCGTGCTGAACGTTTGCCGGCGCGTGCTGGGTAACGCCGACGACGCCGACGACGCGTTTCAGGCCGTGTTCCTGGTGCTGGCGCGCAAGGCCGGTTCGATTCGCCGGCACGAGTCGCTGGGCAGCTGGCTGTACGGTGTGGCGTATCGCGTGGCCCTGCGCGCCCGGTCGAACGCGGCCCGGCGGCGCAGCCACGAACGGGAGGCGGAATCCATGTCGCCGGCCACCGCCGACTCGCGGGCCGCCTGGGACGAACTGCGGCCGATTCTCGACGAGGAGCTGAACCGCTTGCCCGAAAAATATCGCACCTCGATTGTGCTGCGCTATTTGCAGGGCAAGAGCAACGAGCAAGCAGCGCGGGAAGCGGGCTGCCCCGCCGGCACCATGTCCTGGCGGCTGGCACACGGCCTCGACCTGTTACGGCAGCGTCTCGACCGGCGCGGCGTCGCCCTGCCTGCGTCCGGTTTGGCAGTATTGCTGTCCGAGCACGCCGCGTCCGCGGCGCTGTCGCCCCCGTTGTCCGCCGCGGCGTTGCAGGCGGCCTTGAGCTTTACCGCCGGACAGACCGCCGGCATCTCGCTCGCCATTCTGACCCTGGCCGAAGGAGCCTTGAAAGCCATGTTCTTGACCAAGTTAAAACTGACCTTGGCGCTGCTGCTGGCCGTGAGCGTCGCCGGCCTGGGCGCGGGCTGGGTCTCGTGGAACCTGCTTGGCCAGGGTACGCCGACCGCGCTGGCGGTGCCCCTGCCCGATCCCAAGCCCGCTCCACCGCGCCACCCGGCGGACAAGGCAGTGTCCGAACCCGTTGTCGCCAACGAAGCCGTCTTCCGGCTGGAAACCGATGCCGTCTGGTGGCTGCCCCCAGTCGACGGCAAGCGAGACATCCCCCTGGCCCTGCGCATCGAGAATCAGAGCAAGCAAACCCGGCAATTCAGCCGCTGGCGCGGCAACGTCGTGCTGCTGGCGGCCGATGGCACGCCGCTCCAATACGCCGTTCATAGCAGCAGGGGCGTGCGCCGCCTGTTTGAAACCGATGCGCTGGAGCAAGGCAAGCAGTTGACGGCCACGGAGCCAGTCCGGCTGAACCGGGGAACCAAGGCACTGTCGCTCAGCTGGACGGATGTCGCCGACACACCGGCCGCCTTCCTCAACCTGAAGCCGGGCAAATACCGCGTCGCCTTGCAGTACACGGTGCCGGCCGGCGCTGCCAACCAGTGGAGCGGCGACGTGACCACCAAGCCGGTCGAGATCGAAATTCGCGAATCCCC
>JAEUIF010001262.1 GCA_016795185.1 Planctomycetia bacterium
CAGAGTGATGGCGCGCCGGGTTGGCTGGTACTCTACCGCGGCTGGATGAAACTCCAGTATATGGTCGACGGCGCTGAGACGATCCGCCGTCGCCCACCCAAAAATCGTGATGAAACTTGAGGCTTACGCCCGCCGCTCGCCTGGCCGCGTTGGGCTACTTCTTATCCGGCGCGGGCGGCGATACCCCCGCGTTGCGGGCTTCCTCCTTGTTGAGCCGCCAGAGCGTCTTGCCCGCTGCGTTGGCCACCCGGTCTTCCTTGGAGCGCAGCTGCGTTTTGAGCACGCCAACCACCTCGTCGGTGTTGGCCGCCATGCCGACGCGTTCCAGCACGCCGCAAATGGCCATGCGCAGCTCCGGGTCTTCCTTGGTCTTCAGCGCTTCCGCCAAATCTTCGACCACGGTCTCGTCTTTCTTGCCGTACTCGACCAGCAGCTTGACGGAGACGTTGCGCTTTTCCTCGTCCTCGCTGGTCAGCTGCTCGATCCAGTAGGTGGTCGGCTGGCCCTTCATGACGGCTTCCAGGTCTTTCGTCCCGGCGCGGTCCTTGGAGCCGCAACCGACGAGCAGCAGCAACAGACAGCAGACGGCGAGCCGGTACATGAATAGCCTCCCAGTGGGGATGGGGATGATGCGCACAGTATATCACTCCACGGCGGCCGATGGACAGCCGGACAGCGGAATGGTAGATTGCCTGCTCGTTCGCTCCGGGTGCCATGCTTGGGCGGCGCCCGCCGGTGAAGCACATGGCATCGGTGCCACCGCCCAAGCATGGAGTCGCGGGCGGTAACATGCTTGGGCGGTGACACCGGCAGTACCTGTCCTCCGGCAGTCGCCGCCCAAGCATGGCACCCAGAACACTGCAATATCCGCCCAGCGCCGACGAATAAACAGCGTGACGCCGTCGTGCGCTGACCGATGCTTATCCGGAGGCCCACCGTGCCAGACCAGGAGACCCAGTCCACCGCCGTGCAGTCCACGTCGCCCTTGCGCCCCATCGGCGGCTCGAACACGGTCATCGCCACCAGCAAGCTGTGCAAGCAATTCAAGAAGATCGAAGCGCTAAAAGCGGTCAGCATCCAGGTCCGCAAGGGCGAAATTTTTGGCCTGCTCGGCCAGAACGGCGCGGGCAAGACCACGCTCGTCAAAATCCTGCTCGGCATCACCAAGCCGACCTTCGGCGACGCCCAGTTGCTCGGCGTGCCCGTGGGGGTGCCGCTGGTGCGGTCGCGCGTTGGCTATCTGCCCGAGGACCACCGCTTCCCGGAGTACCACACCGGGGCCAGCTTGCTCGATTTCTACGGCAGCCTGGTCGGCATGCCACCGATGGACCGCCTGCGTCGCAGCCATGAGGTGCTGGAGATCGTCGGCCTGAAGGGCCGCATGGACTACAAGATTCGCACCTACTCCAAGGGCATGAAGCAGCGGCTCGGCATCGCCCAGGCCATCATGCACAACCCCGACGTGATCTTCCTCGACGAGCCGACCGACGGCGTCGATCCCGTCGGCCGCCGTGAAATCCGCCAGCTGATGACGGAACTCAAGGCACGCGGCACGACCATCTTTCTCAACTCGCACCTGCTGGGCGAAGTCGAGCTAATCTGCGACCGGGTCGCGATCCTGCAACAGGGCGAGCTAATCCGCGAGGGCACCATCGCCGAACTGACGCAGATGCGCGGCCAGTTCGTCGTCGGCCTGGCGGACGGCCAGACGTTGCCCAAGGAAGACCTCGAGGCCCAGGGCTACAAGATTCGGCCGGTCGGGACGATGTGGGAGTTCGACCTGGCGGACGGCCAGACCATCGACCCGGTGGTCGATCTGCTGCGGGCGCGCGGCCTGGGCCTCCGGCACCTGCTGGAGAAGCGGCAAACCCTGGAAGACCTGTTCGTCGAAACGGTGCTGGCGGCGGAACCGGGCGTCGATGCGCCGGTGGCGCGGCAGCGCTGAGGATGCGGTCCAACTGCCGACTTCACCCGTTTGATCCGAGCATTGCGAGACTGCCCATGACGAAATACCTGGCCATTCTGCGAGATTCGTTGCGGGAAGCGCTGGACACCAAGGTCCTGTACTTCACGGTCGGCCTGTCGCTGTTGACCATCCTGCTGTTGGGCAGCCTTTCGTTCCGGCCCGTCCCGATGGAAGAGCAGCTGAGTCGGGCGACGGAAATGATGACTTTTCTCAGTGACCTGGGCACCCAGGGTCGCGGCCCGCGCTATACCGTGGCCGAATTCGAGCAAACCAACCCGCAAGCCGCGGCCTGGCAAGGCGATTATCGCTATGTGTTCGTCATGAGCTTTGGGGCTGCCGAGGACGCACAACAAGTCCGTAAGAGCAATCTCATTACCGCCGAGGCCATCGAGCGCGACTTGGCGAAAAGCCCCTGGGTCAAGAAGGTCGAGGCCAAGGAACTGCCTGCGACGGACCCCAAGGAATTCCGCTTCCAGGTGCGGACCTGGGCGACGGAAAACGCTGATCGTCGCGACTGGGTCCACGAACCGGCGCTCTTTTTCGGGCTGCTGCCCATGTCGATTTTCCAGACGGAACTCAACGATCAGATTATCTTTATCGCCGACTACCTGATCGGCACCTGGGGTGCCGGCGTGACCATGCTGCTGAGCACGATTGTCACCGCGTTTTTCATCCCCAACATGCTGCGCAAAGGCACGATCGATATGCTGCTGGCCAAGCCGGTTTATCGGTCGTCCTTGCTCGTTTACAAGTTCATCGGCGGCCTTACCTTCATGTTCCTCAATACGCTGATTATTCTGGCCGGCGTCTGGCTGGTGCTCGGACTGCGCACCGGCGTTTGGATCAATAGCCTGCTGCTCTGCGTCTTCGTTTTTACCTTTCAGTTCGCGATTTTTTACTCCATCTCGACCCTGATGGCCGTGACGACGCGCAGCCCGATTGCAGTGATCCTGGTGACGGTGGCCGCCTGGCCTCTGCTGTCAGGCATCGGCTGGGGCTATCGGTATTTCGACGCGCGCCGGCCCGACCTCAACACCACCGACTTGCGCGAACAGCGCAAAGCCTGGCACCCGGCGTTCTACACCACCTTTGACGTGCTGCATTTCGTCACGCCGCGCTACAAGGACTTCGACGTGTTGACGTCGCGGCTGATCCGGAAATCACTGCTGACCGCCGACAGCCGTGAAACCAAGGAAACCGACAAGGAGTATGCTTCGATTCGTTGGGACGAGAGCCTTATCATCACGGTGCTCTTTATCGCCATTTTGCTCGGCCTGTCCTGCTGGTGGTTCGCGACGCGGGATTACTGACGACCGACGGATTGTAGGGTCCGCTGTGCGGACCAGTCCCCGGTTGGACTGGTCCGCACAGCGGACCCTACAAAAGGCGTGCAAAGCCGCGAGCGGCCTAAATGCGGAAGAGCACCCGGGCGTTGTCGTGGAACACTTGCTGGTGGTACTCCACCGGCAGCGCGCCCTCGATGAACCGGCGGTAGGCCGCCATCGGGGCCAGCGGCCAGTCGCTGCCGTAGAGGAAGCGGTTAGGCCGTTCCGTGTAGACGAACGCCTTGCGGAGATTCACCTGCACCTCGTGGATCGCTTCCTGGCGCTCCTCGCCCGTGAAGGATTCCGCCGGGCCGACCAGCAGGCCGGAGACGTCGGCCCAGACGTTCATGTTCTTGTAGACCACCTCGGCGGCGTCCATGAGCCAGGGGTTGCCGACGTGGGCCATCACGAAGCGCACGTTCGGGAAGTCCACGGCCACGTCATCGACCAGCAGCGGGTGGGCGTATTTGAGCTTGGCGCGCGGCGAATAGGTGTCGCCGGTGTGGAAGAAGAAGGGCAGCCGATAGCGTTCGGCCAGCTCGTAGTAGGGCCGATAGCCGGGGTGGTCCGGGGCGTAGTGCAGGTAGCCGAGGTAGCCCTTGAAGGCCAGCACGCGGCGGGTGCCCAGCACGCTTTCGACCCGGTGCAGGTGTTCGCGGTCGGTGCGGCTGGGATCGGCGACAGCGATGGCATGCAGGCCGGGCACGTCCAGGGCCAGCCGCAGCGTGCCCTCGACCCCGGCGGGATCGTCCGGGCCGGTGGTACAGCAGCCCATCGCCAGGGCCTGCGTGATGCCGGCTTCCTGCATCTCGCGGCGGAGCGAAGCGGCCAATAGCGGGGTGGGGCCTTCGAGCAAGGGGTTGAGCGGCCCCACGCCGGGCAGGTTCGGCGGCACGACATGGATGTGAACGTCGATCATGAAAACGACACCAATCCACGGAAAGCGGCCCGGCGTCATAATATAGGATAATTCGCGGATGGGAATGACCGGGGTTGCCGCCGACCAGGAGGTGTTTCGCTGCGGCTCTGCATGATGGCTTTACCGCGAAGCGGTTACACTCCACAGCCCAGGGTCGCGCCGCGCCCCCCGGGGAAGCGACGCAAACACCGGGCCGACCGCGCACCGGGGGTTGACAACGCTATTGGCGGCCGTGTCACACCCCATCGGGGTTGAATGAGCAGGTTCGCACC
>JAEUIF010001264.1 GCA_016795185.1 Planctomycetia bacterium
CAGAGTGATGGCGCGCCGGGTTGGCTGGTACTCTACCGCGGCTGGATGAAACTCCAGTATATGGTCGACGGCGCTGAGACGATCCGCCGTCGCCCACCCAAAAATCGTGATGAAACTTGAGGCTTACGCCCGCCGCTCGCCCGGAGCAACAGCATCGCAAACCGCGGAACGGCCACCAGGCAGCCGGCCTGGCAAGAAACCGTCACTTCTTCTTCAGCACCGTATCCAGGAAGTCGTAGAGCGCCTGCGTCGGCTTGTCGTCGGGCGTGCCGAGGTCGGCGTTGATGGTCGTGTGGTTCTTGCCTTCGGCCGGATACGCCTTGCCGGACAGGCCGGCGTCTTGCAGCGCCTGCGCCAGCTTCTGCGATTGCAGCTTGGTTTCCGGGTGTTCCGCGACGTGCAGGATCAGCACCGGCGGAATCGGCTTCCCCTTGGCGACGTGCGTGATCGGCGACAGGTCTTTCTGGCTGGCCTCGTCGCCGAACTTCTTGCGGTAGATGTCGGCGCGGCGTTGCTCGACCGTGGCGATTTGCAGCGGCACGTCGTAAGTGTCGCCGTCCACGGGCACGCAGCCCTTGATGATCGCCAGCGATAGCTTCTCCTCCTTCAAATAGCGGTCGTCGGTGCAGACCAGGGCGGCCAGCTGCGCGCCGGCCGAATGGCCCATGACGAGCAGCCGGTCGGGATCGCCGCCAAAATCCTTGGCATGATCGTGGACCCAGCGGATGGCCTTGGCCACGTCGCCCGCCATCTGCTTGATGGTCACGCTGGGCAGCAGTCGGTAGTTGATGGCCACGAAGACGAAGCCCTTGTCGGTGAAGGCTTGCGGTTTCTTCTGCACGTCGGCCTTGCTGCCCGCCTGCCAGCCGCCGCCGTGAATCCAGACCACGACGGGGAGATTCTTGTCCTCGGCCGGACTGTAGATGTCGAGCGTTTGCCGTTCGTGCTTGGGTTCGGCGTAGGGCACGTCGCGCTGGACCTTCGGCTCGGCGGCGCGGGCAGCGGACCCGAGCAGCAGGCAGGCCAGACTCGCGGCCAGCAGGTTACATCGCATGATGGTTCTCCTTGAGTGTTCAAACTGCCGTCGGTTGGTAGTGGCCCCGGTGCGTCTCTGTTATACTGCAACCAACTCTCCCACACGACTGGTTTCACGAGGGCGTCTCATGGAGACCGAGCGTCATCTCCGGTTCGCCGTGCTTGCGCTGCAAGAGGGCCTGATCGATGCGGAGCAGTTCGCCGAGGCATGCCAGTGCTGGAGCGCCAACCCGGAAGGTTCACTGGCCGACGTGCTGGTCGAGAAATTTGAACTGCGAGCGGACGCCGTCGCCGAGGTCGATAAGCTTCTGATCGAGCAGGACGCGGCGCGGGCGGCGGGGCAAAGTTCGGCGAAGCCGGTGGCATGCAACTTCCTGCGTCCGCTGTCGCGCACGGTGGCCCTCGGCCCGGCGGGCAACGGCAATGGTGCAGCGCCCGGCGTGAGCTTCGCGGCCGTCGAGCAGCGCTACGCCCGGCAGAAGGTTCATGGTGCTGGCGGCATGGGTCGGGTCTGGCTGGCGCACGACACCCAGCTGAACCGCCACGTCGCCCTGAAAGAATTGCATCCCGACCTGGCGAGCGACGCCCCGCTGGCCGCTCGCTTCATCCAGGAAGCACGGATCACCGGCCGGCTGGAGCACCCCGGCATCGTGCCCGTCTACGAATTCGCCTGGAATCCGGAAACCAATCAGCCATTTTACACCATGCGCTTCGTGCGCGGCCGGACGCTCGTCGAGGCGGCCCAGGCGTTTCACGAACGGCGCGCCAATGGTGCATCGGACCCGCTGGAGTTCGTGGCGCTGCTGACCGCCTTCGTCGCGGTCTGCAACACCGTGGCCTATGCCCATTCGCACCGCATCCTGCACCGCGACCTCAAGGGCGAAAACGTGCTGCTCGGCGATTTCGGCGAGGTCGTGCTGCTCGACTGGGGGCTGGCCAAGGCGCTGGACGACGCCGAGGAGGAGCACGCCGTCGCGCCGGTGCAGCGCCTGACCGAGGCGAACCGGACCATCCAGGGCGACGTGCTGGGCACCCCCGGCTACATGTCGCCCGAGCAAGCCGCCGGCCGGCTGGATCAACTCACCGAACGCACCGATGTCTACGGCCTGGGCGCGATCCTCTACGAAATCCTGACGGGCAACCCGCCCAACGCCGGCGGCACCACCCTGGAACAGCTGGCGAACGCCCAGCACGGTGAACTCGTGCCGCCGCGCGACGTCTGGCCCGAAGCGCCGCTGGGCCTCGAAGCCGCCTGCCTGCGGGCGCTGGCCAAGAACCCGGCCTTTCGTTTCCCGTCCGCCGCCGACCTGGCCCACGAGGTCCAGAGCTGGCAGGAAACACAGCGCCGCGCGGCCGAGGAGGCCCTACAACGGCAGACCGACATCCTGCAATCCATCCTGAACAGCATGGGCGAAGGGGTGATCGTCGCCGACGGGGAAGGCAAGTTGCTGCACATCAACCCGGCGGCCGAGCGCATCTTCGGCTGCCAGGCGACCGGGACCACGTTCGGCGACGCGCCGGAACATGTCGAGGTTTGCCTGGCGGATCGGGTCACGTCCTGCCCGCACGACCGGCGGCCGATGACAATGGCACTCCAGGGCAGCGAGGTGGATGACCTGGAACTGTTCGTCAAGCCGGCGGACAGCCCGGACGGGCTTTGGGCCAGCGCCAGCGCCCGGCCGCTGCGCGACCAGCGCGGCGCGGTGCAAGGCGGGCTGGTAGTACTGCGCGACATCAGCGAACGCAAACGGGCCGAGGAAGCCCTGCGCCATAGTCAGGAGCGGTTCGACCTGGCGGTGCAGGGCTCGCAGGACGGGCTGTGGGACTGGTGCCTACATACCGGCGAAATCTACTACTCGCCGCGCTGGAAGGCGATCATCGGCTACGCGGAGGACGAACTCACCCCCACCATCGAGGAATGGTCGGACCGGCTGCACCCCGACGAAAAGGAGCGCGTGCTGGCCGCCAACTACGCGCACATCAACGGGGAGACGCCGCACTACGAGTACGAGTACCGTCTACGGCACAAGGATGGTTCGTACCGCTGGATCCTGGCGCGCGGCGTCGCGCTGCGTGACGCGGCGGGCACCGCGTACCGTATGGCTGGCTCGCATGTGGACGTCACCAGCCGGCGCGAATCCGAGCAGGCCCTGCGCGAAAGCGAGAACCGCTACGACGCCGTGATCGCGTCCTTGCAGGTCGGCGTCACCATTCGCGACGCCGACGGCCGGCTCCGCGGCTTCAACCCCAGCGCCCAGCGCATCCTGGGTCTGTCGGCGGACGCCATCGGCGGGACGGCGCTCTTCGACGCGCGCTGGCAGGCGATCCGCGAGGACGGCACACCGTTCCCGCTCGAATGCTGCCCGTCGGCCGCGACGCTGCGCACCTGCCAGGGCTGCCGGGATGTGGTCATGGGCCTGCGCAAGCCCGACGGCGACGTGGCCTGGCTTACCATCAACGCCCAGCCGCTCTTCCGCAACGGCGACGCCACTCCCTACGCGGTGGCGGCGTCCATCGAGGACATCACCGACCGCAAGCGCTGCGAACAGACTTTGCAAGAGACGACCGAAGCCCTGCGCCGCTGCCAGGAAGAGCTGAACCGGCTGACGGCCGGCGAATGGTCGGCGGCGGGCGTCTCGGGCGAAGCGTCGTGAGCCATTCAGGGCAACGACTGCCGGAGCTTCGCAGGGCGGCGTGGTGCAGCCAGGGGTGGTAGCCCATTGGTATCTACACAAATCCCAAAAACTTGCCGAACTGGAGCCCCGTTCACGGGGCTCGTGCCGGGGCAGCGTCATAAACGCCTGTCGATAGTCCTGGGCATTCTCCCGGCCAGCGCGTGGCCTTTCGGGGCGGACTGGGTTACAGTCTGAGCCGAACGCGGTTCGAGCCGCTGTGGCCCTGTCCCCCGATCATCGAGCAATCATGGGAAACGACACTCCCGACCTCCGTCCACCCGGCCGCGGCGCTGCCTGGAAGTGGTGGGTTTGCGGCATCCTGCTGCTGGCCACCATGCTCAATTACATGGACCGGCAGACGCTGAACCTGATGGCGAAGCGGATCATTGACGAGTTTCAGCTGACCACGTTCGAGTACGGCTTGCTCGAAAAATACTTCGGCTGGGCCTTCGCCCTGGGGGCCATCGTCTTCGGCTGGGTCGTGGACCGGGGCAACATCCGCTGGATTTATCCCGCCGTGGTGCTGGCCTGGTCGGCGGCGGGCTTTGCCACCGGGTTGGTGAATGGATTCTTGGGCCTGGTCATGTGCCGGTTCCTGCTCGGGCTGGCGGAAGGCGGGCACTGGCCGTGCGCCCTGCGGACCACGCAGCATATCTTGCCCGCCTCGGAACGGTCGATGGGCAACAGCCTGCTGCAAAGCGGGGCTGCGTTCGGAGCCATCCTGACGCCGCTGATCGTCATGGGCACTCTCGCCTGGGCCGGCAGCTTGCCGGGTTCCCAGGTCAGCGCCTGGCGCTATCCCTTCTGGATCATCGGCATCATCGGCATCGGCTGGATTTTTCTCTGGCTGGGTTCAGTGCGTCGCGAAGACCTGGACATGGCCCGCGCGCCGTCGCCCGTGTCGCAGCTCAGCGTGCTGCTGGTGCTGCTGCCGTTGCTGCTGGTGGATGTGCTGGTCCACGTCTTCGCGCACGACCGGATCGTACTGCTGTCCACCAGCGTGGTGGTGACGGTGGTCGCGGTGAGCTGGGTGTTCGGCTGGCTGCTGTACATCACGCGCCAGGACGACCGCCTGCCGCGCCGGCTGTTCATCCAGCGCTACATCGCCCTGATGGTGCTGGTGACGACCATCAATATCACCTGGCACTACTTCCGCGCCTGGCTGCCGTTGTTCCTGCAAACCGCACACGGCTACAACGAGCAGGACACGAATCGGTTCATCATGGCCTACTACATCATCGCCGACGTGGGCACCATCGCCGCCGGCTTCGTCACCTTGCGGCTGACGCGCGTCGGCCTGCCGGTCCACTGGAGCCGGGTGGTGGTGTTCAGCGTTTGCGCCGCGCTCTGCACCCTGAGCGTGGTGGTCGCCTTCCTGCCCGCCGGGCCGCTGCTGCTCGGCCTGCTCATGCTGATCGGCTTCGCGGCGCTCGGGCTGTTTCCGAATTACTATTCATTCAGTCAGGAAATTACGGTGCAGTACCAGGGCAAGGTGACGGGTTCGCTGGGCTGCATCAACTGGCTGATGATGGCGCTACTGCACGAATTGGCGGGCGATTCGATCAAGCAGACGCAGTCCTACGCGGAAGGGCTGGGCGTGGCGGGGCTAGCGCCGCTGCTGGGCCTGGCGGCCTTGCTGCTGCTCTGGGGCAAGTACGAACCGACGGCTCCAGCGCCGGAACTGCCGGAGGAAAAGCCAAGCGCGCCGCCCGCGCCGGCGGACGAGGCGATCCAGGCAGCGTCGGACGACCGGGTGCGGCCGGCGGTTTCGTAAACTGCGCGAAGCCGCAAGCGGCGGTGCTAATCGTCAGCGGGCCGGCGGCGGGCCTGCTTGCGGGCGGACTGGCGCTTCTTGTCCGCCAGCCTGGCTCGCTTCGCGCCCTTGCTGATTTTCGTGGGCTTGCGCACCTTGGGCACCACGGCCGCTTGCCGTAGCATTTCCGCCAGCTTCTCCAGACAGTCTTGCCGGTTGCGTTCCTGGTCGCGGTAGCGTTCCGAGGTGAGGAGCACGTCGCCGTCATTCGTGATGCGGCCGGGTTGCTGGGCGCGGAAGCGGGCCTTCACATCGTCGGGCACGCTGGGGCTGGCGGCGAAATGCCAGCGCAGCACGGCCTTGGAAGCGACCTTATTGACGTTCTGGCCGCCCGGCCCGCCCGAGCGCGCGTAGCTCCAGTCGAACTCCTCGTCGGGAATGCGAAGGCGTCCGGTGACTTCCAGCATGGTGTTGGCTCCGCGGCGCGACCGCGCCGGCCTGCGGCGCGCAATTGACCGTGCGCGCCCGAGCATGTTATAGCGGACGCCCCTGGTCCCGGCGGCGCACGTCCGGGACTCGCCACCGGAAAACGAGGCAAACCATGCAAGGAAGCTCGAACGGGCAGGCAGGGCAAGACGACGGATCGGCCGCCGTGTTGTCGCGCGTGCCGGACTGGCAGCTCCTCGCCTTCTTGCTGCTCGTGGCCGCCGGCATCCATGCCTGGTTGATCGCCACCACGTCGGTGACGGCGCGCGACAGCATCGGCTACATCCGGTATGCCCACCGGCTGGAGACGGAGTCCTGGCAGCAGATCCTGCCGAAGATTCAGCAGCATCCGCTGTATTCGCTGGCGGTCCTGGGACTGTCGTACCCGATGCGCTGGCTGGAAGGCGGCGTGACGCCGCAGGGCATGGCCCTCTGCGGCCAGCTGGTGGCGGCGTTCGCCGGTTGCTTGCTGATCGTGCCCATGTTCCACCTGGGCCGCGAACTGTTCGACCGGCGGGTCGGCTTCTGGGCGGCGGCGCTGTTTCAGTTGCTGCCCATCAGCGCCGAGGTGACCAGCGATGGGCTTTCGGACGGCCTGTTCCTGCTGCTGCTGACCAGCGCCCTGCTGTTTGGCGTGCAGGGGTTACACCGGCAAGCGCCGGGGCGCTTCGTACTTTGCGGGTTGTTCGTCGGCCTGGCGTACCTGACGCGACCCGAAGGCGCGCTGGCGGGAGTCGCGGTGTTCCTGGTCCTGCTGGGCATGCAATACTGGCCCGCGCTGCGCTGGCCTCGGCCCCGGCTGGCCTGGGGCGCGGTCGGTCTGGTTGTCGCCGCCGTGGTGGTGGCCTTGCCGTACATGCTCGTGATCGGCGGCATCACGGTGAAGCCGGCGACGAACATCATTCTCAACCGGATGGAGTATCGGCTGCCGACCGAGACGTCGCAGAGCAAAGACGACGACGACACGGAACTGCGCGCTTCCCAGGAGCCGAGCCCGCTGGCGGTCGTCCTGGGGGTCTGGTGGGTCGATGAAGGGAAATCCGGCGGGCCGCCCTGGTGGTGGGGGCTGCGCGTGCTGGTGGTCGAGACGATTCATGCGTTTCATTATGTCGCCTGGGTGCCCGCGTTGCTCGGCTTGTGGTGGTTCCGCGACCGGCTGCACGACCGGCCCGGCCTGGCAGCGCCGTTGCTGCTGAGCCTGCTGCTGGCGCTGATCCTCTGGCGGCTGGTGCTGAAGCTCGGTTACCTGTCCGAACGGCACACGCTGGTGCTGGTGCTGTGCGGTTCGTTCTGGGCGGCGGCAGCGCTGGTGCGCATAGCGGATAACCTGCCGGGCTGGCTGGAACGGCGATTCGGCCGTCCGCTGCCCGCACGCGCTCAGGCCGCCCTGGGGCTGGGTTTTCTGTTGCTGCTGACCGGTTGGTGCCTGCCGGCGACGTTGAAGCCGTTGCATGCCAATCGCGCCGGCTTCCGCGCGGCGGGCGAATGGCTGGCGGCCAACACCTTGCCGGGCGATACGGTCGTCGATCCCTTCTGCTGGGCGCACTTCTACGCCGGTCAGGTCTTCCAGGAAGCGGCCAAGCCGCAGCGCGGCTCCGGCACCAGCTACGTGGTGGTGACGAACTCGAAGAACTCCCACAATCGATTGACCTCGCTGCCAGCCGCGCGCGAACTGGCCCGGCAAGGCACGCTGGTCTTCCGCTGGACACCGTCGGCCCGGCAACTGAAGCGCTACCGCGCCGAGGAGGTCGAAGTGTACGCGGTGCCGTCGTCCCGCACGCCCCGAAAAAGCTGAAGCACGCGCAGTCGGGCAATGGTAGGATTGCGCTGCCCCATCGAGCCAGGCACCGCGAGGAGACATCATGGGCGAACCAGCGCCAGCAGTGGGCAGCACTCATCCAGCCGGAGCCGAACGACGTGCATCGGTTCGTTATTACTTCAGCAACGACCCGGAACGGCAGCCGAGCGCGGCCCTGACGGAGAACCGCTGGGCGGCGCGGGTGCGCGATATTTCGTCGACCGGCGTCGGCCTGCTGTGCGACCGGGCCTTCGACGGCGGCCGGTTGCTGCGGGTCGAAGTGCAAGCGACAGGTACGACCATTCCCTTGCAGGTCTGCGTGGTGCGTTCGGTGAAGCAACCAGGCGGGGCCTGGTTGGTCGGCGCGGCCTTCACGGAGAAGCTGAGCGACGAGCAGCTGAGCGCGGTTCAACGTACCGCTGGGTAAAAGGCCGCCAGCCGATCCGGATGCACGCCGCCGCTCGCGAGCGCGGTCAGCGTCCAGTTGCGCAGCGTCTGGCGGACGACGCCGGCCTGCTGCCAGCGGCGCGGCGAGACGTGAATGCGGCGCGGCAGGACGACGATCCTCCCGGTGCGCCGCAGCGCCAGGCTGATGAACAGGTCTTCCATCAATGCCAAGGTC
>JAEUIF010001276.1 GCA_016795185.1 Planctomycetia bacterium
ATCCGATGCGTACCCTGTACGTGCCGCCGCGCGCCTGGCTCGCCAGCCTGGCGCTGGCGTTGCTCTGGTTGCCCGTGAGCGCGGCCGACCCGGTCGCGGACAACAAGGCGCTGATCGTCGTCAAGGTGCCCGCGGGCGCGAAGGTCACCTTCGACGAGAAGGCCACCCAGCAGACCGGCGGCGAACGGCAATTCATCACGCCGGCGCTGACGCCGGGCAAAACCTACTACTACAACCTCAAAGCCACCTGGAACGAGGGCGGCCAGGACAAGTCCATCAGCCGCGATGTGATCGTCAAGGCCGGCCAGCGCGTGGAAGTCGATCTCGCGGCGGGCGCTCCGGTGGTCGAGGTGCCCAAGAAAGACCCGCCCAAGGTGGTCGAGAAGCCCAAGGTCGAGGAAAAGAAGGTCGATGAACCCAAGGCCGCCGCAGCCAAGGCGCGCAGCTTCCTGTTCACTTACGCCGCCACGGTGACCGATTTGCCCGCCGACAAGACGGCCCGTGTCTGGCTGCCGATGCCGACCTCCAGCGACCATCAAGAAGTGAAACTCGAAGACGATAAGGGCCTGCCGGCGGGTTACAAGATCGAGAAGGAACCGCTCTATGGCAACTCGATGATTTATGCCGAGGTGAAGGGCGACCAGGACGGCAAGGCGACGCTCGAAGCGACCTATCGCGTCACGCGCAAAGAAGTGAAGGGCGCTTCCGCGCCGGAGGTGCCCGACGCCAAGCTCATCGAGCGCTATCTGCAACCCGACAAGCTCGGGCCGCTGGAAGGCAAGCCGCTGGAACTCATCAAGGACAGGAAGGTGCCCGAGGATCAGTTGGCGGTCGGCAAGATGCTCTACGACGTGGTCAACAGCCACGTGAAGTACGGCAAGGACGCGAAGGGCTGGGGGCGCGGCGACGTGAATTGGGTGTGCGATGCCAAAACCGGCAACTGCACCGATTTCCACAGCCTGTTCATCAGCCTGGCACGCGCCAACAAGCTGCCGTCGAAATTCGAGATCGGCTTCTCGATCCCGACCAAGCGAGGCGAGGGCGACATCGGTGGCTACCACTGCTGGGCGTTCTTCAAGCCTGAAGGCAAGGGCTGGCTGCCGGTGGACATTTCGGAGGCGAACAAGGAACCGAAGATGACCGACTACTACTTCGGCAATTTGACCGAAGACCGCGTCACCTTCACCACGGGTCGCGACTACGACCTGGCACCCAAGCAGGACGGCGAGACGCGCAACTTCTTCATCTACCCGTATGTCGAAGTGGACGGCAAGGAATACGCCGCCGACAAGGTGAAGCGCCAGTTCGGCTACAAGGATTTGCCTGGTTGATCGAGGCGGCTTCCCGCAGCGCCTCGATGATCGACTATCACGGCCCACGGGGATCGTCTCCGTGGGCCGTGCGTCTTTCAACGCAAGGGCAGCGCCGCCTTCCGCAGTTGTTCGACCAACGGTCCGCGCGCTACCTCGACGCAAATCTCGTCGCGAAACCGCGCTTTTCCAAAGCTACTTTCATTCCGACAGCCCAGCTCTTCGGTGCGCAGGATGACCTTGCTCGGTTCGCGCAGGATCAGTTCGCAGACGGCCTGACGGTCGGATTGCGGCGTGTCGGGGCTCACGGCGGGGTTCATCGCCGTGAGCAAGGCGTTCCGCAGCGCGTCGTGCCGGGCTTCGGCGGGAGTCAAGCCGTAGCCGTGGCTGACCAGGATGTCGCGGGCGTCGGTACTGGCGGCAGTCGCAGCGGCTTCGGCCTGGACTGGACCACTGCCCGCCAGGTTCAGGCCATGCAGGATGACGCTGACGAGGACCGGGGCCACCACGGCGGTGAAGATCGCTGCGGTCGCCTGTCCCCAGCTACTGCTCGACGTCGCGGACATCGCACCAGCCCTCCGGATGAAATCGCTTAGGCAAGCGGGGCAACCTGTCGCGGCCGTGACGGCCGGATCTGCTTGCCCGTTCGTCGCGACCCGATAGATTGGGGCCTTTCCCGTTGCCAGTCGCCCGGTCATCCTGCCTGCCGGTTGCATTATGAGGGTGCGGTCAATAGCACCGGGCCGCGCGCCTCGGGGCGGGCGTCCCTGAGTGCCGTCTCGCCCGGAAAGGGGCCACCGAGGGAAAGCGGCAGCCCCCGTTTGCAGACCGAGATGCTACGTCTACCATGTCTATTTTGGCGGACAGGGTATAAAACCCCAATTAAAACCCCCTGTCCGCCAGAGGGGAACTTGGCGGACAGGGTCAGGGAGGGGCGGCCAATGCCGATGCCGAGGAACTGGACATGCGCGCCTATCTCTTGACCCGCCTCGAACGCATGCTCAGTTCCGGCGTGCCCTGGTCAACTCGGCCCTCTTGTTTTTCAGCTCTTCGGAAACTCCTCGACCGTCTTGCCGAATCCGCTGGTTTCGTCGCCATCTCGCGATAGACTTGATTTTCACCGCGATTCGCCCGTCATTTCGGCCTGCCGGTTCAGGAATGAGCCCCCGGATGGGCTGCCTGGCCACCAGGGGCGAGCCTGACATGGAACTGCCCATCATCTTGCAAAAGCTCGGACTCGCGCTGGGCCTGGGGTTGCTGGTCGGCCTCCAGCGCGAGTATGCGTTTTCGCAGCTGGCGGGCATTCGCACCTTTCCGGTATTCACGGTGTTCGGCGCGGTGTGCGCCTTGCTCGGCTTGCAGTTTGGCGGCTGGATCGTCGGCCTGGGAGCGGTCGCGCTGGCGGCCTTGCTGGTCGTCGGCAACGTCGTCAAACTGCGGACGCGAAGCATCGATCCGAGCCTGACCACGGAGGCCGCAGCGCTGCTGATGTACGGCGTGGGTGCTTACCTGATCGTCGGGCCGGCGTCGGTCGCCGTCGCGATTGCCGGCGGGTTGGCGGTGCTGCTGTCCTGGAAAGAGCCGCTGCACGGCTTCATTCAGAAACTGGGACCGACCGACATCCGCGCGATCATGCAGTTCGCCCTGATTACGCTCGTCATTCTGCCGGTCCTACCGGATCGCAACTTTGGGCCCTATCAGGCACTCAATCCTTATCGCAGCTGGCTGATGGTGGTGCTGATTGTCGGCATCAGCCTGGGTGGCTACGTCGCGTACAAGCTCTTCGGGCAGGGCATGGGCACGATGCTGGGCGGCGTGCTCGGCGGACTGATTTCCAGCACGGCCACCACGGTCAGCTACGCCCGCCGCACGCGCGGTGTCCCGGAAAGTGCGGTCCTGGCCGCCGCCGTCATTGCGATTGCGTCCACGGTTGTCTTCGGTCGGGTACTCGTCGAGGTGGCCGTGGTGTCACCCGGCAGCTTGCCGACCATGGCTCCGCCCTTGCTAATCATGGGGGCCGGCATGGCGTTGCTGTCCTCCGTGGTCTACTGGCGCGCCCATCACGAACTTGCGCAACTGCCGACACCGGGCAATCCGGCCGAGCTACAGTCGGCGCTGATCTTCGGCGGTCTGTACGCGCTGGTGACGCTGGCGGCCAGCGCAGCCCGCGAGCATTTCGGCACGAGCGGCCTCTATGGCGTGGCGCTGTTGTCCGGTGTGCATGACCTC
>JAEUIF010001339.1 GCA_016795185.1 Planctomycetia bacterium
GTTCTTGTTGCGTTCGGTGACGATGCCGGTCACGATCTGGCCCTTGCTCGTGATGATGGTGCGCGTCAGGTACTCTTCCTTGATGGCCTGGTTCGGATCGAGAATCGAGGTCAGCACGTAGTCCACCGGCGACGAACTGCCAATCGGACCGAGGTCCGGGCCGACGTTGCCGCCCGCTTTGTGGATGGCATGGCAGGTCAGGCAGCCGAGGTCCGCGCGGTGGAAGACCAGTTCGCCCCGAGCGGCGTCGCCCTTGGCCTGGACTTCCTGTAGCAGTTGTTTCATTTCCTCGACGGTGGGCGGCTTGGGGGCTGCTTCCACGCCCGCTAGCCGGCCGATGGTCTTGCCCAGCGCCAGATCGTTGCGGCCAGCGAGGTACATGGCCCGCAGCATCCGCTTGGCGGCATCCTGCGAAATTTTCTGCTTCTCCAGTGCTGCCGCGAGTTGGTCCGAACCGTTCTTGCGGAGCAGGAAGGCCTCGATCAGCGGGGCCGGATCGTCGTTGTCACTGGCTTCCGAAAGCGCGCGGGCGGCGGCATTCGCGCCTTCGGTCAGGTCGAGCTGCGCCAGGGCTGACGCGGCGCGGAAGCGGATCGCCGCGGGGTTCGGTGCGACGGTCAGTTCACGCAGCACCTTGCCACTTTCGGCGTCGGCCAAAATGGCCAAACCGTCGATGGCTGCTTGCCGGGCGTCCGGCTTCGCCTTGCCGTCGCGGGCCAGGCCGCGCAGCAGGTCGCCCGCTTCCTTCACCTTCCAGGCGGTGGCCAGTCGCACCGCATCGGGCAGCAGGGCGGGATCGATCTCGCTCAGCAGTTTCTGCACGGCGGCGGCTTCCACCTTGGGTTGCACGCGCCGGGTATCGG
This sequence comes from Planctomycetia bacterium, assembly GCA_016795185.1. Taxonomy (GTDB): domain Bacteria; phylum Planctomycetota; class Planctomycetia; order Gemmatales; family Gemmataceae; genus JAGVLI01. The sequence goes on from JAEUIF010001339.1 coordinate 864, forward strand.
CGGCTTCCGTCAGCCAGCCCAGCACGCGCTTGCGCAGCGTGGTCGGGTAGCCGTCCTTCTGCTGCGTGCGGTCCCAGACGGTTTGCAGTTCCTTGGCGCTGCCATGCCGACAGACGGTTTCCAGCAGCGCCGCCTGGCGCTCCGCCGGCAGCTTGCCCTTCTCGATCATGGTCAGCAGCGTGGCGGCGATGTTCTGCCGGTCGATCTTCGGTCCCTTGAGCTGCCGTTCCAGCGTGTTCAGCGTTTCGTTGAGGACGAAGCGGATGTACTCATCGTCCGGGTGGTTGTAGACCTCCAGGGCCACGCTCACCGCCCGCTCATCGTTGAAGAAGCTCAGCGCCCGCACGGCTTCAAGCCGCACGCGCGGGTTGGAGTCGTTGATCTGCACGCGCAGCTTTTCCAGGGCGTCCGGCACGCCGTCGCGCCAGTAGCAGAGGACGCGCGTGGCAGCGGCCCGTGCGCGGAACTCCGGCGAAGCCAGCACACGCTTCAGCAGGTCCGGTTCGACGACGTTATGCGCCTGGTGCAGCCAGAGCGCTTCGAGCAGGTGATGCTCGTGGTTGGGGGCCTTCGGATCGAGGGTCGTCAGCCACTTCTTCGTGGCGGCCAGCACCTGGTCGCTGTCGCGGCTACCCAGTTCAATGCGCGCCCGATAGCGGACGCGGTCTTCCGGGTGCTTGAGCACGTCGAGCAGTTTCTCGATGGGCTCGCCCGCCATCTTCGGCGACGATGACAGCGGCCGGCCCTCGTAGGTGATGCGGTAGATACGGCCATGCTCGCGGTCCCGGCTGGGGTCGCGCAGGTTGTGCTGCATGTGGCCGATGATCGGGTTCTGCCAGTCCAGGAA
>JAEUIF010001382.1 GCA_016795185.1 Planctomycetia bacterium
GTGTCCTTGCTGAAGCTGCCGTCGCCGAGGCCGAGCAGCACGAGCAACTGGCTGCCGCCATAAGCCAGGTCGAGGATGCCGTCGCCGTTGAAATCGCCGCTGGCGGTTGCCTCCGGGCTGAAGCCGAGCGGCAAGTTTTCCAGGGGCGACGCAGCCGGCGTGAACTCCGTCGTCAGTTGATAGCGCGCCGTACTCGTACGCGAGGCAACACGCAAAATGTACTGGCCGGGAGTCAAATGCTGGGCGATGAAGTCACTGGCATCCGTGGTGCTGACGGCGGCGCTCTGGATCAAGAGCGTGCCGTCTGCCCGCAGCAGCGACAGCACCGTGTCGCCGCTGGTGGTGGTTACGCGCGCCGTCAGCCTGCCGCCTTCGGTCACCGTGAAGCGATAGAAGTCGGCGGTACTGGACGTGATATTCGTCAACGCGGTCTGCGCATTGCCGGCCGCCGGCAGTGGCAGCGCCGCGGCCAGCGTATGGCCCGGAGCGCCGACCACGGGTTCGAGCAGGGTCACGCGGTCCCAGTTCACGCCGCGCGCCAGGTTGGCGTTGTCCGCCGGGTCGTCGCCATCGGCGACATTCGGGACGAGGACCATGCCGATAAAGCGCTCGCCCGTCAGGCCGGCGGGCAGGGTCACGGTCGCAGTGCCTGTCAGGGCCGCCCCGGCCGCCAGGGAGGCGACATTGTTGAGAGCCGGCACCGAGGCCAGCACCGTGTCGCCTGGACCGAAACGATTGTCCGTGGACAGCAGGAACTGAATGTCGAACGCCGACGAAGCAACCGTGCCGCGGTTCTCGATGCGGTACTGCAACTGCACGGTATCGCCGGCCTGCGCCGCGTCCTGCACGACTTCAAAGGACGCGGTCGCCAGGTTGGAAGCGGCGACGGCGGCGGGCTGCGTGCGCGTCACGTTCAGCCGGAACAGACCGTGGGTCAGGCCCAGTTGTGCGCTGGCCTGGCTGTCGCTCGGCGGCGCGGCGTTGCGCGGGTCGTAGGTGTTGTTGCCCGACGCCGAGACGCCGACGTAGTAGGTCGAAACGCCATCGGCCTGGAACGTCAACCGCGAATCGCTGCCGGTGAAGTTGTCGTTGATGAAGACCTCGACGGGCGATAGCGGGCCAGCGCCGTCCGCATCGCGGAAGACGCGCAACCGGCTGTCCAGCGCGCTGCCGATGCTCTGGGCATCCACGGACAGGGCGACCACGTCATGGGCATTGAGGTTATCCAGCCGGTAGATGACGTAGTCAGCGCTGGATGAAACGAATCCGGAGCGCTGCGCGGCATGCAAGGTCGGCCCGAGGGCGACGGTCAGCGGATCGGAGAACGAATCGCCGGAGGCCAGCAGCATGCGGTCTTCGAGCCGTTCGACCTGCAAGGCGCGGCCGGCACGCGACCCAGGCCGCGGAGACGGTGTCCGGCCGCGCGCGAATGCCTTTCGCCAGCCAGACCAAGGGGAACCCAGCATAATGCCTCGTCCTGTTCGGTGTGACGTTGCCTTGTCCGAGGATCAGTTCGCGGCCAGCGGCATCTCATTGGCCAGCTGCGCGAAGGCGGCCACTCGCCGAATCGGCTTCATCGCCGGGTCGGCGGCCACGAATTCCTTCCAGAAAGCGGCCCGCTGGGCCGCCGGCAGCTTTTCCAGCGCCGTGCGAACCAGACGCACCGCCTGTAGCTCGAAGCGCAAGCGCTGCTCCAGCGTGGGACGATCCGTGACTTCGATCTGACCGACCGCCTGCGCGTAGATCCGGGCCGCATTATACACGTGGCGGGCCTGTTCGGGCTTGAGGCGGACTACTTCATCGGCGTCGGCCACGGCGGCTTTCCACTGGCCTTGCAACACCAGGGAGTAACCGCGGCCGTTGCGGCAATCCACGCCGTTGCTGCCTTTCAGACGCAG
>JAEUIF010001387.1 GCA_016795185.1 Planctomycetia bacterium
TCAGCAGCCCGCCGGCCTGGCTGCGCCCGTATCGTCTGCTCTCCACCGGCCAGCAGTTCCGGGCGGAGACAGCCCGCAGGATCGCTTGCGCGCTGTACTCTCCCCAACACCTGGTCGTCTTCGACGAGTTTACCAGCACCGTAGACCGCACGGTCGCGCAGCTCGGCAGCGCCGCCGTCGCCAAGGCGGTGCGCAAGCATGGCATTCGCTTTATCGCCGTCACCTGTCACGAGGACGTGCTGGACTGGCTGCAACCGGACTGGACCTACCACCCCGGCACGAACCGCTTCGACTGGAGGTTGCTTCAACGACGGCCAACCATCGCGCTCACGCTCTTTCGCTGCCAGCGTCAGGCGTGGGAGTTATTCGCACCGCATCACTATCTGAGCGCTGACATCCAACCGAGCGCCATCTGCTTCCTGGCGACCTGGCGGGATGCGCCCGTAGCCTTCAGCGCCTGGCTGCCCTACGTCGGCAAAACCCGCGTGCCGGTCAAGCGCGAGCATCGCACCGTCTGCCTGCCCGACTATCAAGGCGTCGGCATCGGCAACGCAGTCAGCGACGCCCTCGCCAGCATGTGGGCCGGGCTGGGCTTCAAGCCCACCAGCACGACAACGCATCCCGCCATGATCGCTTCGCGGCTGAAGTCGCCCCACTGGCGCCTGGGTCGCGCCCCAGGGATCGCCAAGCCCGGCGACATCTATCAGCACGCCCACACCCGCCTGACCGCCGGCTTCGAGTACATCGGCCCCGCCCTGTCGCCCCGGTTAGCGAGACTGCTGGCGGCACGCTGAGTACAGCGTGCCTGGAAGGAGTACCTTCATGCGCCGCCTGAAGCTGGACGCCAAGATTCAGGAAACCATCTGTAGCTTCATCCGGGCCGGCGGTTTCCCCCACATCGCCGCCGAAGCAGCCGGCGTGCCCAGAGCAGTGTTCGAGAGCTGGCTGGCGCGCGGCCAACGTCCCGAAGCGCGTGGGAATTACCGCTCGCTCTTTCTCGCCGTGGAACAGGCCAGAGCGCAAGCCCGACTCGCCGCCGAGATCGAGGTCTTCAAAGCCGACCCCACCGCCTGGCTCAAGTCCGGACCCGGCAAGGAGACGGAAACCAACCCCGGCTGGACGACCACCGTGAAGCCGAAGATCACCCAGGACAACCGCACGGTGAACCTGCTGCTAGCGCCCGAAATGCAGGGCCTGTTCGCCGCCATCTTGCAGATTCTAGCGCCGTATCCGGAAGCTCGTACCGCCGTGGCGCAAGCACTCGCCGGGAAGTGCAATCCACCACAACTCCCGCATAACTCCGGAAAATAGCGCACAAGTGTACAAGCTAACAGTAAGAATCCGAAATCGGCTTTTGAGAAAGAAGTGAAAGAAAATAAGTAGGGAAGGCGGTTGGTAGCGGCGTTGTTCCGCCGCTCGCGGCTTCGCAATCTCCCACCGCTTGCGGTTTAGCAGTCGCCAGCCTGACCGCTTGCGGTTTAGCAGAAGACGCTCGCGGCTGAGCAAACGCCACACCCCCTCGCTTGCGGTTTAGCAGATGACGCTCGCGGTTTAGCAGAACGTCCTTCCCCGCCACCACACCCAGCAGCGGCTGCTCCGCAAGGCCCTCGCCGGGGGGCCTGCTGACCGCAGGGGCTCTCAACAGCGACGGTCGTCCGCGCGCCGACCGCATCATCGTCGCAGGCGGCGGCACGGCAAGGCGGCATCAGCCGCCATGCCGCCGCCGCCTGCTCCCGCGCGGCATTCAGTCGCTCACCCTTCGTTCCCGCCGATGGCGCTCCGCTCCGGGCGATTACGCCCTCCGCTCCGCCCTGCACGTGCGGCAGGCAGTACCGGGCCACCATGCGGCAG
>JAEUIF010001438.1 GCA_016795185.1 Planctomycetia bacterium
TCCGAGGGCGTGCGAGCGACGAACCACTGGCTGGGGATGAAGTGGTTTCCGGGTTCCGCACGCCCTCGGAGTACCGAGGGACGTGCCACCCGACCGTAAGCCCGACGCGCCAGCGAGGGGTGCAACGAAGACCTTCGCCGGCGCGTCGGGCTAACGGATGCCGCCCCGCCTCAATTCAGCATCAGCGGTAGATCGAGCTTGGTGGTCTGGCCGGCTTCGACCTTGGTCTGGACGTCGGCCTTGCGCTTGTTTACTTCCTTGATGGTGTAGACGCGGTACAGGCCCGGTTTCAGGTTGGGGAACTCATAGTTGCCGTCCGCGTCGGACATGGTGCGGCTGAGTTCCTTGTCCTTCTCGTCGAGCAGGATCACGGGCAGCTTCGGTTGCGGGCGGAGCCCTTCCAGCACCTGGCCGGCGATCTTGCCCGGTTCCGGCGGCGGTTCCTTGTCGAGCAGGTCGATGTTCGTGGTGGCGAAACCGCTCAGGCCCGCCTCGCTCTTGAACTCCACGCTGAAATCGGTCGGCCCCTTGTTCTCTCCTTGCAACGGCAGCGTGGCCGTCCAGAACGCGCCTGAGGGATCGGGCTCCGCCTTGAAGAGCATGGTCTTCGGCGGGAGCTTGCCGTTCACCGGCTGGCCGATGAAGAAGTTCACTTCCTTGATGCCCGACACCGGCGGCTGGGCGAACGCCTTGAGGGTCAGCGGCGCGTCCTTCTTCGCCGCCTTGGGCGGGTTGAGGATCTGCACCTTGTCGGGAGGTGTGTCGTCGAGAATGATCGTCATCTCGGCGGTGCGCACGGTCTGGCCGTCGGCGGCCAGCAGCCGGGCCTTCAGGGTGCGCGGCCCCTTGATCCGCAGGGTGTCGAGCTTGATGTTCCAGTCCTGGATCGAAGCGTCGAACAGCAGCGCGCCGTTTTTGCCGTAGGGAAAGAAGCCGATGCGCGTCTGGCGGCCCGAGGGGAACTTCATCGATGAATCGATCTCGAAGCCGCCGCCGGCCGGGCGGCCGATGGCTAGCTCCACGGTGGCGTTGGCCGGCGCGTTGTCCACTTCGATCTGCACCGGCAGCACGTCGCCGGTGACGCCGAAGCGCGGCGCGTTGACCCGGATCGCGGGCTGGGTGTCCTCGCGCGGCGTGGTCGGCTCGCCGCCGCGCGCGTAGGTGACGCGGAAGATGATGGCGCGGGTGGCGTTGTCGATGGTCAGGTAGCAGTAGCCCTGCTCGTCCGCGCCGGGCAACAGCTGCAAGTTGTCGGCGTAGAGCTTCAACTCCTCGCCGCCGATGGGCACCTCGCCCTTGAAGTTGCCGTCCTTGACGCCCAGGAACCCCGGAATGCGGTCGGACGGCAGCACCAACTCCGCGTAGCAGGGCGGGCCGGAAGTCAGCGGGCTGACCAGTCCCACGGAGAGACGGTTGTTGCTGTCCACCCCGCCGCGCTCGCGCGGCGGGCTGAACAGGATGTTCGTGACCGTGACGTACTCGCGCGGCGAGGCCAGCCCTACCGGAATGAACTTGCGCTCCAGCACCTTCTTGCGGTCGGTGGCGTCGAGCAGCCGGACTTCGATCGGCCCGTCGAGGCGCGGTAGTTCGTTGGGCGGGTCGGGAGGACCGGCCGCCGGCTTGCCGGGCACGGTCAGGTTCGTCGGAATCGGGAAGAGGATGCGCTCCGTCTCGTTGACGCCGATGGCGACCTTGCCCTCCGCGCCTTCGAGGAGGATGCCCTGCGACAGCAACTGCACGATCAGTTCGCGCGGCCGGGTCGTCGGATTGCGGACGTAGAGGTAGTACGGCTGCAACGGCTTGATGGGCCGCAACCGCAGCTCGCCCAGCGGACTGGTGGGCAGCTTCGGATTGGCGCTGAGCAGGATTTCCAGCCGGTCGGTGACCGATTGCAGCGACACCGGGACCAGGCGATGGTACGTCCGGCCGTTCAGGGACACCTGCACCAGGAAGCCGGCCGGCGGCGGCACGCCGGAGCGCGCAGCGCCCGGCTTGACCTCGATGCGAAATGGCACGCTGAGCGGCGTGTTGAACGGCAGGCCGAGCGGGACGTCCGCCTGGCCGGGCGGCACATCCTTGATTTCGGGCGTGACGCGCAGCCAGGTGTCGTCGGCGGTGAAGACGCGCAGCACCGCATCGGTCTTGACCGAGGGCGGCGCGAACAGTTGTAGCGAAACCGCATATTGCACCGGTGCTCCGGTGGGCGGCGGCGCGGGCAACTCGGCCGCGCCGGTCAGTTGCACGAACTGCTCTTCCGGGATGCCGCCGGCCGCTTGCTGATAGCTGCGCGCCGCCGCTGCGGCAAAGGTCGCGACGCTCCCGGAGGAAAAGCCCAGGTTGACGGCGTCGCGGTTCAGGTAGCGGTAGCGGTTGGCCAGCCAGGCCCACAGGGCGCGCGACTGCTGCTGGCGGAGCAGGATCTGCGGTGTGACCTCGGGGTCGGGCTGGAACTGGCCCACATCCACGAGCGAGAAGACACGGCTGATCCGGTCGCGCGCGCTGCCATTCTGGTCGCTGGACAGCAAGGTCGGCAGCTGCTCATTCCAGAACAGGCGCAGCGCGCGGCCGAGCGGGTACCACATCGCAGGCCCAGGGTTCTCGGGCGTATCGGCCAGCGTGGCTTTTTGCAGCATGTCCTCCAGCGGCTGGAGCTGGGTACTGGGCAAGCCCGCCAGCTGGAGCAGGGCGATGGACATCCGGCTGCGGCGCGCGGTGGCTTCGCGCTGCAACTGGCTGATGCGCGCCGGATCGCCCTCCGCGCCGAAGCGGGCGGTGATCGTTTGCTCGCCGTAATCCTCGGCCTCGTCCAGGGCGCGGGTCTGCTGGTTGAGCCGCCGCGCCAGCGCCTGGTGGGCCTTCCACAAAGCCAGCCGGTCATCCGCCTTGACGAAGGGCGTCGCCAGCACGGCTTCGATGTCGAGCAGCAGGTAAGCGCCGGCGTCGGCCCGCTCGGTCACCGACTTCAGGGAAGCGATGGCGGCGGGGCCGAAGGGCAGCCGCAGATCGTCCATGCGGCCTTGCAGCTCATCGGTCTTGGTGTTGACGTCCTCGGCGCGCAGGCGGAGTTGCTCGCGATTGAGCGGCGGTCCGTCCGGCACGGCCAGCGCGGCATAGAGCGCGTCGGCGGCCTGCACCGCCGCCTGCCAGTCCTTCTCGTAGCGCGGCGTGCGCTCGATGAACCCCCACTGAAACGGCAGGAAGGAGAGGGCGTCGTCCAGCGTGCGCTGCGCCTTCTGCAAGGCGTCGGACTGCGACTGGCAAATCTCGTACACTTCCAGCGCCCGGTGCAGGTACTGCTCGACCTGGTCGAGCGGGGCATAGCCGCGCGCGAACAGCATGACTTCCGCGTTGTGCCGCGCCTGGGCTGCTTCCTCCAGCAAGCCGCGCACCCAGCCGAAGGTCTCGGGCTGGCTGGCGGCCCGCTCGCCGACGCGGACCACGTCCAGCGCCCGGCGGACCACGGCGCGGGGCCAGTTCTGGTCCCCGGTCTGCACGGCCAGGTCTTGCAACTGGAGCAGGAACAGCGTTTCGACGTAGCGCGGCCGCGCCTCCTGCATTTGCAGCAGGGAGTTCAGGAAGCGGATGTTGTCCGGCGAGGGGTTCGGATCGGCGGCGGTCAACTCGAAGGCGGCGTAGGCCACGTCGAAGTGCGGCCTGGCGCGCAGCTTCTCGATGGCGTCGAGCGTGGTCTTCTCGGCGGCGGGGTCGGGCTTGTCCGCTTTGCCGGCGGGCGGACTGCGCTTGGCGAGCAGGTCGCGCAGCGTGTCCAGGGTCGCCTTGTCCGGCGTCTGGCCCTGGGCCACGGCCAGCGCCAGCGAGAAGGGTTCCGGGTCGGGCGGGAAGCGGAACAGCTTGCGCCGCGCCTCCAGGGCTTGCAATTGCTGCTGACGGTTGTCGCGCGCGTGCGCCTCGTCAATGCCGCTGTCCCATTCATCCTCGGCGTCGAGCAGGACTTTCTCCAGCTCGTGGAACAGGTGGGGCATGGTGCGATAGACGCCTTCCTGATACCAGGCGGCGCGCATCTTCCAGCCGCCGGCCAGCCAGGTGGGGTAGGTCCATTCATCCACGCCCTTCAGGTGCGTCTTCGGCTCGCCCTGGGCCAGCACCAATAGCGGGAAGTCCTCGCCCTCGCCGTGCAGGATCGGTGTCTGCCGCGTCAGGCGGTTGCGCCAGGCCCAGCGATCGACGCGCGCCGTCAGGTAGGCGGCCAGTTCCTTGACGGAGACGCGGCGATCCGGCGGCGCGAAGGTGCCGTAGCCGTCCGCCCAGCCCATCAGACCTTCTTCGAGGTAGTAGCCGAACACCGTGCGGCCCAGCTCGGCGGAAGCCAGCGAAACCTGCCCCGGCGAGGCCGAGCACAGCACCAGGCGGTGCGGATCGGCGACCGCCTTCAGGTCGTTCTGCACGGCGCGGGCCACATCGTCCGAGAGAATGCCGATGCGCGGATCGGCGATCGGGTCCATGATGTCGAGGACCAGCAGCTTGTGGCGGCACGGGCAGTCGCGCACCAGTTCGAGCACGGTGCGCAGCGCCAGCCAGCTGGTAGGTTTGCCGGGGTTGGCGTCGGCGGGAAAGATGTAAGCGTCCCCCTGCTCGCCGTAGCGGGCGTTGCCGGCCAGGTAGATGACGCACTGGTCGAGCGGCGATCGGTTGGCCAGGTCGGTCAGCGCCGTGACCAGCACGCCGCGGTCGAGGCTCTGGAAGGCGTGCGGGCTTTTGCGCGGGAAGAAGTTGGCGTTACGCAGCGCGTCGCGGTCCTGGATCATGTGGTCGGGCAACGGCAGCTGCCGGGACTCGAACTCGATGTTCCAGAAGCCGGCGAAGTACGGCCGGGGCACCGGCGTCAGCCAGTAGACGACCGCGCCCAGCAGCACGAGCACGCCCAGCATGAGCAGCAGCAGGCGCGCCACCTGGGTGCGCCGCGCCTGGGACTGGCGCTCGACCCGGTCCTGCGGCGAATCCGGTTCGCGCCACAGCGGCTGCGCGCCGGCTGGTTTCGGTTTGGGTTCCGCCTTTTTCGCTTCGGCCACGACGGCGTTCTCCGGGGGGGCGGGAGTCAGGAGTCAGGACCAGGAGTCAGGAGTCAGGACCAGGAGTCAGGAGTCAGGAGTCAGGAGTCAGGGGTCAGGAGTCAGGGGTCAGGAGTCAGGGGTCAGGAACAGTCTGGTGAGGAAGTTCGTAGTTCCGCCTTCAGGCGGCGAGCGACTCGCCGCCTGAAGGCG
>JAEUIF010000009.1 GCA_016795185.1 Planctomycetia bacterium
CGCGTCTTCTCGCCGTCCACCTTGCGTTGCAAACGGGCCAGGCCGAGGTCGAGCAGTTTGACCAGGCCCCAGGGCGTCGGGCCGGGCGACGGAATCGCCGGCGCGGAATCCTCATAGCCGGGCACTTCCGCTTTCGCCTGCCCCTGCACAAGCAGAAAGTTCGAGGGCTTCACGTCGCGATGCACCAGGCCGTGCTCGAAGGCGTGGTGCAGGCCCAACGCCCCTTGCCGGATGTAATCGCACGCCCGCTCGACCGGCAGTGGCCCGGATTGCTTCAGGAGGCGGTCGAGGTCGATGCCCTCGGCGTATTCCAGCGCCAGGAAGCGCGTCGCGCCGACCGTGCCGGCGTCGTAAGCGTGGATGACGTTCGGATGCGACAGTCGGCTGGCGACCTGAATCTCGCGCTCGAAGCGGGCGACCAGTTCGGCGTCTTGCAAAACTTCGGGGCGAATGAGCTTCAACGCCACCCGCCGGCGCATCCGCCGATGGCGGGCCTGGAAGACCTGGCCCGCGCCGCCTTCGCCCAGGCGGTCGGTCAGCAGGTACGGGCCGAACGAAAGCTGCGCGGCCCGACCGGCGAGAACCTGACCGGCTTGCCAGGGCGTCAGCCAGCCGCGGCGCAGCAATTCCTGTGTTAGACGGTTGACGTCGCGCCCGGCAGCCTGGACAAGCGATGGGAGTTCATTGGCCTGGGCGGCTTCGAGCAAGGTGTGCTCGCGCAGCTCGGCGGACAGCGCTTCGACGGAGTCGAGCTTTCGCGCGACGGCGGTCCCGGCGGCGGTCGTTCCCATGACGCGGACTCCAGGCAGGGACGGCGAACGCAACGGCGCAGCGCTATCCTGCCAGTCCGGTATGACAACCTCATGAAGCCGTCGGGAGGCTTCCGTGTCGATGCCGTGTGGTCTCCGTTCGTCGTTCCGCCTTCAGGCGGTCGAGTCGCTCGACCGCCGGATGGCGGAACGACGAACTTACAGGTCGGTGAGCCTATTCGGCGCTAACGGCGTGCAGATGCTTCGCGCGCCAGAGGTCGCGCAGCGTTTCCGTGGCCAGCTTGCGGCTGAAGGCGTCGCAGCCTTCGGGATAGAGGTGATGATTGTCGTAGAAGAAGTCGTCGGGCATGCTGGCCCGGTAATCGACGAACCGGCAACCGTGCTCGCGCGTCAGGCAGTCCATGAATGCCAGGAAGGCGGACTCGACCTCGGGCCGATAGAGCGCCCGGTGGGGCGACGTGAGCGGCACGCCGACCAGCAACACCTCGATGCCGTGCCGCCGGCACTTGTCCGCGATGCGCGTCAGGGCTTGCGCCGACGCGCCGTCCGTCCGGTACTGCCGCAGGTAACGGCGCACCAGGTCCAGGCCCACCAGCAGGGCGCCTTCCGGCCGGGGGCGGGGATAGGTCATTTTCACGTCGAGGACTTCGTGCCAGGTCTGGGCCTCCCGATCGGCATCGCGGCTGAACGACGGCGCGGAGCGCCACCGTTGAGCCACGGCTTCCCAGAGTTGGCAGCGGTGGACGTACAGCGGCGTCAAGCGGTAGCCCAGGACGCGCGTGTGCTGGTGGGCGCGCGCCAGGTCCATCAGCCAGGGAGGAAAATCCTCCCAGCGCATCTGGCGGCGCATATGGTAGTTCATCCACAGGTTCCAGGCGTTGACCGTTTCGGGGCTGACCTCCATCACGACGAGTTGCGGCCGGACGCCGCGCTCCAGCAAGGCATCGAACATGAACTCGGCGCTGATAGCGTCGCCCGCTTCGACGCAGGAATTGAAGACGAACGGCTTGTCGCCGGAATGCCCCTCGGCCAGCACCTCGGCGATGGTCCCGCCATGCAGGCCGATGCCAAAGCGGGAACTGCCCAGCAGCACCACGTCGGGGCGGCGGTGGTTCGCGTCGAGGTGGGCCAGCAGCCGGGTGGCGGTGCGGAAGCGCAAAGGCAGCCAGGGATGGTCCAGCAGCCAGCTGCCCGCCAGCTGCACTAGCAGGAACAGGCCGGCGAACCAAACCACGGACTGCTTCGCGCGACGGTCGAGCAGGAGTTTGCGGGTCGTCACGGTAGACCTCGGTCTTGGGGGTCTGGGGCGAGCGGCGTGGGTCAGGGCGCGCCGACCTCGGTGGGCCGCTCCACGGTGTGCTGGCCGCACCAGACGGATGTCAGCACCTCGCGCGTGAGGCAGCGCGTGAAGTACCAGCCGCCTTCGGCCAGCACGTGATGATTATCGATGAACAGCGAGTCGGGCACCCGGTCGCGGTAATCGACGAACACGCAACCGAAGCGCCGACTGACTTCCCGCATGTGTTCTCGGTAAGCGGCCTCGATGGGCGGTGTGTACGCCTGCCGGTGGGCGAGCGTCACCGGCACGCCGACCAGGACGGGTTCGATGCCGTGGTCCCGGCAGCGCTGCAACATCCGTTCCAGCGCTTTCGCGGAAGCGCCGCCGACGCGGTAGTGCTTGAGCCAGCGATAGGGTTGCTCCAGGCCGGCCAGCGTACCGTGTCGCTGCTGTTCGGTCGGCGATTCGCCGCAGCGTTGCAGCACTTCGTCCCAGGTCGGCTGCTGGGCGACCGCTGCCGTCGCGGCGTGGGGCGCATCGGTTTCCGAGGTTTGCTTTTCGACCGGCAGGCTCCAGGCTTCCAGGGGCATGCTTTCCACCAACTGCGGGTCCAGCCAGGCCAGGCAGGCCCGGCGGATGTTGCCGCGATGCACCGACAGCGGTACGAACCGGGCCCGCAGCAACCGGTGCGCCTGCCCGGCGCGGAAGACGTCGCGCCAGTAGGCGGGCACATCGTCCCAGCGCAGCTGCCGGCGCACGTGGAAGAAGAACCATTCGTTGTAGTGGTTCAGGGTTTCCGGGTTGACCTCGATGACCGCCAGCGTCGGCCGGACGCCGCGGCGCAGCAACTGCTTGAGCATGTGGTCGGCGCTGATGAGATCGCCCGCCGGCACGGCGGCGTTGAAGACGAGCGGCGCGTGGGGCAGACCGAGCGTCGCCTGCAACTCTTGACCCATGTCCCGCGCCCGCAAGCCGCCCGCGATCCGCGAACTGCCAAAGAGCACAACGTCCGGCCGCGGTCCAGCCTTCCCCGCACGCCCCAGGACTTCCGCCGCATAGGGAAAGCGCGCCGCGGGCCAGGCGTAGTCCAGGATCACGCTGGCAGTCAGCTGGGCGGCGACGAAGGCCCCGGCGGCCCAGCAGAAGGCCGTTCGTCCGCGCCGGCGGTGCCAGGAAAATCGTTGGTTCACGGCGTCGTCCTATCAAATCGCTTGCGGTTTCGCGAGTTCGGGAGGCCACTCAAAACTGAAAGTAAATGAACCCCTTGCTGGCTTCGGGCATCAGCAGCAGGGCCAGCAACAGCAGGAAGGCCAGCGCGCCGCCCAGTGCGGGCGCGGGCAGCCGGCGCTCCAGCCGCCGCCAGGACAGGAACGTGCCGGCCAGGTGGCCCAGGAACACCGCGAGCACGCTAAGGCCAACCAGCAGCACGTGGCCGGGGTGCAGGTTTAAGCCGACCGTGGGCCAGACCAGGCGCGTCACGACCGTTCCCGCATCGCCAAAGGTCTGAGCGCGGAAGAAGACCCAGCCGATGCAGACGCTCAGGAACGTCGCCAGCACGCACACGACATGACGGGACACTCCCACCACGCCGCCGGCTGTGTCGGCCTGCGCGCCGCGCCCGAAGGCCCGGTGCAGCGACAGCAACGCGCCGTGATACGCGCCCCAGAAGACGAAGGTCCAGCTGGCCCCGTGCCAGAGGCCGCCGAGCAGCATGGTAATCATCAGGTTGCGATAAGTGGCCAGCTTGCCGCCGCGGTTGCCGCCCAGCGGCACGTAGAGGTAGTCGCGCAGCCAGCTCGACAGCGAGATGTGCCAGCGCCGCCAGAACTCGGTGATGCTGGCCGCGAAGTACGGCATGTGGAAGTTCACCGGCAGCTTGAAGCCGAGCATGTGCGCCATGCCCATCGCCATGTCGGAGTAGCCGGAAAAGTCGCAGTAAATCTGCACCGTGTAGGCCAGCGTGGCCAACCAGATCGACGCGGACGAATACAGTTCGGGGCACTTGAAAACCGGATCGACGACGGGCGGCATGTGGTCGGCGATCACCGCCTTCTTGAACAGGCCCACCAGGGCAATCTGCATGCCGACCACCAGGCGATACCAGTCGAAGCGCTTGCGGCGTTCGACCTGGGGCAAGAAGTCGCGCGGCCGGACGATCGGCCCCGCCGCCAGGTGGGGGAAGAACATGATGTAGAGCGCGTAGTCGATCGGATTGCGCACCGCCCGGAAGCGGCCCATGTAGACATCGACGACGTAGCTGATGGTTTCAAAGGTGTAGAACGAGATGCCCAACGGCAGCAGCAGGTTGTCGAACAGCGGCGAGCGATATTCCACGCCGAGCAACGCGAACATCGAGTTCGCGCTGTCGAGCATGAAGTTGGTGTACTTGAAAAAAGCCAGCAAGCTGAGGTTGAAGCCAATGCTGCCGAACAGCAGGAGCCGTCCCCAAGTAAGCGATTTGACATCGTCGAAGAGCAGCGCAACGACGTAATCGACCGACGCCGACAGCAAGATGAGCAAGATGAGCCAGGGGTGCCAGCTCATGTAAAACGCGCAGCTCGCCAGCAACAGCCAGACCATGCGCGCCCGGTGCCAGGGCAGCAGCCAGTAGACGGCGAAGACCGTCAGGAAGAAGCCGAGAAACTGGGTCGTCGGGAAGTTCATGGCTATGGCCGCAAAACGAGAGGTGACGGGACCACCAGCGGGAGGTGCGTCAACGCTGCGCGGCGGGTGATAACCGGAGCCGGCAGGGGAAGTCAACCCAAGCGCCGTAGGACGCCTTCGAGGAGATCGGCGAGGCGTTCGGCCTGTGCCGCGGCGTTGGTGAGCACCTCGCCGTGATGAATCGGCCCATCGCTCAGGCCGGCGGCGCGGTTGGTGATGAGCGAGACGGCAGCGCATTCCAGCCCGGCATCGTGCGCCAGCTGAACCTCGCGCGCCGTGGACATACCGACGGCATCCGCGCCCCAGGCGCGCAGCGCGCGAATCTCGGCGGGCGTCTCGTAACAAGGCCCGGTCACGGCGGCGTAGACGCCCTCGTGCAACCGCAGGCCCAGGGTCAGCCCGGCATCATAGAACAGCTGCCGGAGCCGGGGGGAATAGGGCGACGGGCGGACTTCGCCGCGCATCAGGCCTTGCCAGCAATAGGGCCGGTTCCATTCGATGTGGTCGCGGACGAGCATCAGCCGGCCCGGCAGCAGCGCATCGTGGATGCCGCCGGCTGCGTTGGTGAGCAGCAAGACCCGCGTGCCGAGAAACTGGGCAGTCTGTAGGGGCGCGGCGACGGTGCGCCAGCTTTGGCACTCGTAGTAATGCAGGCGACCCTCGAACAGCAGCACGCGCCGCCCGGCCCAGTCGCCCAGCGACACCTGGCCATGATGCCCCTGGACCGAAGTGGCCTGCAAGCCAGGAACCTCGACAAATGGCACCGCCTGCACGGCGCGCAGCCGCTCCGCCACCCGTCCCATGCCGGAACCGAGGACAATGGCCGCCACCGGCCGGTCGGCCTGGGCACAATCGAGCAGTCGCTGAAACGCAAGCGTAGGCATCATGGGCGAGCATTGTAACCGAGCTGGGTGCTCGGTTTCCTGGTCAGTTGTGCTGTACGTCGGGCTTTCCAGCCCGACACACAGTGCCGGAACTGTGCGGGGCAACACGCGGCACGGTGCAATGAATACTGCCCATCACTGGCGCTTCGGTCGGGCTGGAAAGCCCGACGTACAGCACGCGGCACCGTGGCGGACCCAGCTGGGACTAGGGCCGCACGTCCCTCGGTACTCCGAGGGCGTGCGGCCCCCCGAGAAGCCTTGGACCCTTGAAAGATAGCCCGCCACTCGCACGCCCTCGGAGTACCGAGGGACGTGCCACCCAGCGCGCGTCGCGAAGCTGGGACCGTCATCAGGTCTGCTGCAACACCGGCTGCGCAGTCTCGGCGGCAGTCGCCGCTGGCGTCTTGGCCGTCAGCACCGGGCACGGCGCGCGGCGCACCACTTGCTCGGCCACGCTGCCCATGAGCAGCCGGGTCAGCCCCCGGCGGCCGTGGGTGCCGAGCACGATCAGGTCGCAGCCGGCTTCCTCGGCCGTGCGCACGATCGTGTCGGCCGGGTCGCCTTCCTCCAGGCGGTACTCGACCTCGACTCCCGCCGGCGCGTGCAGGCGGTGCAACTGTTCCAGCACGGTGTCGCGATAGCTTTCGGGACCGACGGCCACGCCGACCTCGCCGTACACGAACGCGGTGGGCATGACGTGGAGCAGCACCAGGCGCGCGCCGTGGTCCTGCGCCAGCGAGCAGGCCAGCCGGAAGGCAAACTCGGCGCGGCTCGAAAAGTCGGTCGGATGCAGAATGGCGTGCAGCTGCAACATGACTTGCTCCTCCCAGAAATGAGGTCCACACGGACCGGGTTTGAAGCGAAGGTCACTCTGCTTCCTTGCAGGCACGAGGGCGACGACGTGGTTGCACGGCCCGGAACCTGGGCCGCACGGGGTTGACATGAGGGCGACGCGCACGGAAACCGTTCTCCCATCATTATTTGCCGTGCGCGGCCGTGCGTCAAGACAAACGCATCGATGGCCACCGATGCGACGGCAGGGCCGCCTGAAATTGCCCGGATGCTCTGGCAATCCGTTCCGCCACGCAGTAGGATTGAGCCAGGAAAGGACTTCGGGAAAGGCGACGGCATCGTCGGCCCAATCCGTTCGGGCCGCACGACCCGCACCACACGACCGGCGGCGGCGAGTTCTTGCCGCCGGGCGCTTGCTTCAAAGCGGGTTCTGCGATACTGTTTATCACTGGCGGGATGGGTCCAGCGCCTTGCGCGGCCGGCCTGCCAGTTGCTCGTGACCGGCCGCCCCACCGGATTTGCCGCGGCGGAACGGTGCGCCGGACCAAGATTTCTATGAGGTGGGCTCATGGCCCTGTCGCTGAATATCGGTAAGTGCACCCTGCTGGGCAATTACCGCGAGAACAACGAAGATTCCATCGAAGTCAAGCAGATCCCTGATCTGACGGTATGCTTGGTCGCCGACGGCATGGGCGGGCAGGCGGCCGGCGAGATCGCCAGCAAGCGCGCGGTCGAGGTCATCCCGCGCGAGTTGCGCAAGCACCTCCAGCCGAACACCGCCCAGGAGCAGGCCCGCGCCATCATCCGCAAGTCGGTCGTGCAGGCCAACGAAGAAATCATCGCGATGGGCGCGCTGGACCGCGACCTGAAGAACATGGGCACGACCATCGTGCTCGGGGTCTGGAAGAAGAACTCGCCCATCATGTACGTCACCGGCGTCGGCGACAGCCGGGGCTACATGGTCCGCAACAACAAGATCGAGCAGCTGACCACCGACCACTCGCTGGCCCAGGCGCTGGTGGAAGCCAAGACCATTTCCCCGGAAGAAGCCAAGGACCATCGCTTCCGCAACGTGCTCTGGAAGTACCTGGGCAGCAAGGAAGTGGGTGAAGGCCCCGAGGTCAAGGTGCTGACGCTGCAAGCGGGCGACCGCCTGATGCTCTGCACCGACGGCCTGACCGGCGTGGTGAACGACGAGGGCCTGCTGAACTTCATGCTGGAGCACCCGGACGCCCAGCAGTGCGCCGACGGCCTGGGCCAGCTGGCCCTGGATTCCGGCTCCCGCGACAACGTCTCCTGCATCGTTATCGATGCGGTGGAAGCGGGTAAGTAAAGTTCATCGCGGCTGATTCCACGGCGGATTGCGAATCGTGAGATTCGCAATCCGCTTTTTCGTTTTC
>JAEUIF010000959.1 GCA_016795185.1 Planctomycetia bacterium
TGCCTTCGCTGGCAGCCGCCACGATGGGGGCGGACTCCAGCCGGACGGGAACCTCGCCGCCGAGAATTGTGCTGCCCGCCGAGAGCAGCACCAGGTCCAGCACTGCCAGCGTCAGGAACGTGGCATAGAACGTGACCCACAGGCCCCAGGGAATGGAACGCACCGACGAATCTCCGCTGCGGTAGCGCCAGAGGAACTGGACGTCGGGGTTGGACGGAATGGCGATGGTGACGAGGTTGACCGCCAGCGCCAGCAGGCAGACCGTCAGCGGCGCCCACGGCGGCAGGCTCAGCGCGGCGAACAGTAGACAGCCGAAGTAGGCCACCAGGGTGGCGGCTTCAAGCCGTTGCGAACGACGGCCGAGGTGGCCCAGGCGCGTGACGAAGGCGTCGTGGATTAGCGCAAACGGAATGTACATCGCCAGCATGATGGTGCCGAGCAGCGACAACCAGAGTACCATCAGGACCGCGAGGTAGGCCAGGTAGCTGACACTCATCACTGCCCAGCGCGGGCCAAGCGGTACGGTCGAGGCGAAGATCAGCAGCAGGAAGACTTCGCCCGCGACGGCGATGGTGGCAATCACGATCGAACGTGGGAGGCCGCGCGGGAGCGGCGGCACCCCGCGCAGGTCGATGCCGATATCGATGGACAGGTGCTGTTGCAGGTATTCGCCCACCCGGCCACAGAGATTGCCGAGCGCGGTGACCCAGCCAAGCGGCGCGATCTGGTGCTTCTTGACGGCCAGCCAGGCGACGCCGCTGAGCAGCACCACGGCAATGAAGTCGTGGACGTCGGTCAGCGCCTGACGACGGCCGATGATCTCCAGAAGGAGCAGCACTAGCAGCACGCCGCACGAAAAGACGGCGTCGGGCGCCAGCAACCGCTGCAAGTTACGCCAGGCTTGAGTGAGCAAATCCATGATGTTCCGGCGGCTCGGTGCGCGAAATCGTCTCCGATGAGGTATCTAAGCCGACCGGCTGCCGTTTGTCTACGGCTGGATCGAAAAACGGCGGTCGCAACACCATTGCTGGCGTTACTTCCGCGACATTCGTACCACCGCCGCCTTGGCCTCGCGTGTCAAGGTGGCGTCCGGAGCGCCCCTGGCAACAGCCTCCAGCACCCGGCGCGCTTCCGGCGTGCCAAGCTGTTCCAGCACCCAGATGCCGCGCACCCCGCGCAACTGTTCCGCCGAGAGCTTGCCGCTCTCGATGCGTTCCAGCAGGCGTTCCACCCGCAGGGTCACCTCGAGCGAAGGCTTGTTTTTCAGGGCCTCGCGCAGCGGACCTTCCGCCGCCTTGCCGATGGATTCTAGCAAATCGTTGGCCGCCTGGCGTTCGTTGAACTTGCTGCTGTCGAGGTCGGCCAGCAACTTGGCGATCGGTGGCAGCGGCGGTACGGGCTTGAGCGATTTTTCAAACATCTCCAGCGCCCGCGCCGGGTCCAGCGTCAGGGTTTCGCAAGCTTCGACCGCGAGCGAAACATGGTGCGAGCCAAGTTCCGCCCACAGGTCGCGGATTTCTTCCGGCGTCAGGCGAATGCGCGGAGCTTGCCGAGCTTGCGTTGGATTGGCGACATCCCAGAGGCGAGCCAAGGGGTCGTCGCCCAGCGCCGCCAGGGCCCGGCTGTCGGGATGGAATGCGACCGGCACCGCGCCGCCCTGAAACCCCTTGAGGGGGGCCAGCGGCTTGCCCGTCGCCACTTCCCAGCGCTGGATGGTTGCATCGCCGTTGCCGAAGCTGGCTGCCAGCGTCTTACCATCGGCGGCGAAGGTCAACGCCCAGCAGGAACGCCCGCGCCGACCGGGCAACTGGCCGGTTTCGTTGCCGTTCGACGGATCGAACAGCCGGATCGCGCCGTCACTCGCCCCGCAGGCGAGCGTCTTGCCATCCGGGGCAAAGCTCAGGCAGGTAATGCCATGCTTGCAGCCCCATTCGCGCAACATGCCGCCGGTCGCCGGGTCCCAGAGCCGGATGGTCTGGTCGCCAGCCGAGGCCAGCGTCTTACCATCCGGGGCATAGGCCAGGCAGAGCAGGCCCTCCTCGTGGCCCTTCATGGCCAACTGAAACTTGCCCGTCTCGGCACTCAGTAGCTCGATGGTTTCCCGCGCGACAGCCAGCGTCTTGCCGTCGGGTGAGCAGGCGAGGCAAATGCCTGGGGAAACGAGTTCAAACAGCCGCTTGACCGTGCCCGCCGCAGGGTCCCAAAGGCGCAACCGTCGATCGCTGCCCAGCGTCGCCAGATACTCTCCCGTTGGGGCGAACGCGAAGGCGACCACTCCCTTGGGATGGTCGAGCAGCCGCTTTTCCTTGCCGTCCGCGACCGACCAGACGCGCACGGTTCGCCCCACGCCGGCACTGGCCAACAGCTGACCATCGGGCGATAGCGC
>JAEUIF010000071.1 GCA_016795185.1 Planctomycetia bacterium
AGAGGAAGCGGGCGATGCGCGTGCCGGTGTCGATCGTGGTCAGAATGAACAGCGCCTCGAACATGATGGCGAAGTGATACCAGTAGGCGATGACCCCTTCGATATTCAGGTTGATCCGGTCGAACGCCTCGGTGAAGATCAGCGCCATCCCCACCGCCAGGGTCACCGCCCCGCCCGTGCGGCCGCGCAAGGATTCGTTGCCGACCTGTTTCTCGATCTCGGCCAGATTGTAATGCTGCACGCCATGTACGTTCGTGGCATGCAGCGGGTCGCCCGCCTCGCGCTGGCCGCCGTAGGTCGCGTACACTTCGTTGAGCTTCGGCTGGAACTTCTCCACATCCGTCAGGCTGGTATTGATCTCGAAGTACAGATCGACTGGCAGCGACGCGGCGGCGATCAGCGCCATCACGCCGACCAGGCCCTCCATGAGCATCGAGCCGTAGCCGATCATGCGCACCTGGCTTTCCTTGTCCACCATCTTCGGCGTGGTGCCCGAGGATACCAGCGCGTGGAAGCCCGAAATCGCGCCGCACATCACGCAAATGAACACGAACGGGAAGATTTGACCGCGGAACGTCGGGCCGCCTTCGGGCGTGTTGAAGACCTGATTCACCGGAGGATGGTGCAGCGTGGGGTTGGCCAGCAATACGCCCACCACCAGCAGGGCAATCGTGCCGATCTTGAGGAAGCTGGAAAGATAGTCGCGCGGGCAGAGCAGCATCCAGACCGGCAACACGCTGGCGATGAAGCCGTAGCCGGTCAGGGCCAGCACCGTCTGTTCCTTGGTCAGCAGGAAATACTCGCGCCAGTGAGAATTCGCGACCCAGTTGCCGGCGACCGTGGCCAGCAGCACGCCGACCGCGCCGATCAGCGACGCTTCAACGACGTGCCCCTTGCGAATCTTGTACATGTACAGGCCGACAAACAGCGCGATCGGCACCGTACAGGCGATGGTGAACGTGCCCCAGGAACTGCCTTCCACGATCTGAAAACTCTTCGCCGGCAGCACGACGGTGCGCTCCGCGTCGGGAGCCAGCGGCGGGCCGGGGGGCGTTTGCACGCGGATCGCTTCGGGGCGGTCCATCACCGGACTGGTGGGCGTGTAGCGAATCTGGCAGCCCTGCGGAAAGGCATAGACGTTGCCGTCGCTCGCCTGGCTGACGAGCGTCACTTCCGTGCCCGCCGGCAGCGTGACGCGCGTGCCGGCTGCCAGCTTGATCTCCTCGCCGCCCAAGGCCTTCACCACGACGAAGCCCAAACCCGCCAGCGCGATGACGACAATGAACAGGATGGCCGCCGAGACGATGATGCTCGCCGACGGTCCCAGCTCGCTCTTGGCGATCTCGGCCAGCGACTTGCCGCCGCGGCGCACGGACGCGGCCAGCACCAGCATGTCCTGGACGGCCCCCGCCAGGCAGACGCCGATAATCAACCAGAGCAAGCCCGGCATGTAACCGTACTGAATGGCCAGCACCGGGCCGATCAACGGTCCCGCGCCCGAGATGGCGGCGAAGTGATGGCCGAACAGCACCCACTTGTTCGTGGGGTGGTAGTTCTGGCCATCGTAATAGCGATGGGCGGGAGTGACGTTGGCGTCGTCGAGCGCCGCCACCTTGGCCGCGAGGAAGGCGCTGTAGTAGCGATAGGCCAGCATCAGGCAGCACAGCACCACCAGCAGCACCGGCATGGCCCGCAGCAGGGTGCGGCCTTCCTGCTCGGTGAAGAAGATGTTGGCTAGCAGTGGTTCGAGCATCAGTCTTCCCTTGCTTCGTATTCGGCTTCACGGCGGACGTGGGCCAGCCCTTCGAGAAAATCATGGTGGAGAGAAGGATGGAGCCGAGTTAGAAAGGACTCATCCAGCTGGTTGGCCCGGATCAGATCAACCACGTCCGCGTAGTCTTGGGGGCGGAGCGCCGCCAGCTTGAGCTGGATTAAGGTCGTTAGGTCAATGAAATAGATCGAGTCGATTTGCTGGCGCACTGCTGATGGGTCGGGAAAGGTGATTGGACCGTCGCTGCGAAAACCAGGAAAGTGCCCCGCAATCACCAGATCGACGGTGACTCCATTCATCCGGTCGACGAATCTGCGTTTCTTCCCAGCCACCAGTTCGTAATCATTCGGTACGAAGCGGGAACGAAAGGTTTCCAGCCCTTGCGGCGTCACCAGCACATCGACATCGTCGGTAAAGCGGCGGTAGCCATGCGCGTAGACCGCCATGCCACCCATCACCGCGTGGACAATCTTGGCTTTCTCCAGTCTCTTGACGAGCCGGCGCATCGCCAGCGTGGCCGGGTCTCGCCCTTGCTTTTTCATGGTCATGGCTGCACATCCATCGAGCGGCCATCGCGGGGCGGGAACAGGATTGCGGGTGTGCGTGGATTCAGGGGTTGGCACGATACCCACCCATCAAATGAAATTGGTGCATGATGAACCCGGTCAGCCAGTATTCATCATGCACCAGGATTCAGCAATTCACAATGGTGGGCCGCGCAATTCCAATCGGCAGGTTACGTATGCGCCGCCGGTTCCGGGGCCGGCGTGCTGGGCGGCGCGATGGTTTCCTTCAGCTTGGGCGGAATCCGCATCGCGTAGAACGAGCGCCAGATGAAGTACAGCGCGATCACCAGCATGACGACGCCGACATACGGCCCGTAGTTCGTGCTGTCACCGGCCTTCGCTTGCTGCTTGAGGCTGACCGCGATTTCCACCGCCAGCAGGCCGAACAGCGTCGAGAACTTGATGATCGGATTCAGGGCCACCGACGAGGTGTCCTTGAACGGGTCGCCCACGGTGTCGCCGACCACGGTCGCGGCGTGCAGCGGTGTGCCCTTTTCCTTCAGATCGACCTCGACCAACTTCTTGGCGTTGTCCCACGCGCCGCCGGCGTTAGCCATGTAAATGGCCTGGAACAGGCCGAAGGCGGCGATGGAGATCAGGTAGGCCACGAAGAAGTTCGGATTGAAGAAGGCGAAGGCGAGGGTGATGGCCATCAGGGCGATGAAGATGTTCCACATGCCTTCCTGGGCGTACTTGGTGCAGATGCCAACCACCGTGCGCGAGTCCTCGATGTCGGCTTCTTTCTTCGTCAGGTCCATGTTCTGCTTGATGTATTCCACCGCGCGGTACGCGCCGGTGGTGACCGCCTGCATCGAGGCGCCGCAGAACCAGAAGATCACCGCGCCGCCGCAAATCAGGCCGAGCAGCACCGGGGCGTCGGTCAGGTTCAGGTGCAGTTCCTTGGCCTTCGCCAGCAGCAGGATGATCGAGAAGATCATGGTGGTGGCGCCGACCACGGCGGTGCCGATCAGCACCGGCTTGGCGGTCGCCTTGAAGGTGTTGCCCGCCGAGTCGTTGGCTTCGAGGTAGTGCTTGCCGCGCTCGAAGTCCGGCTCGAAGCCGAAGTCGCGCTGAATCTCTTCCTTGATGCCGGGGATGCTCTCGGTCTGGGCTAGCTCGAAGATCGACTGGGCGTTGTCCGTCACCGGGCCGTAGCTGTCCACGGCGATGTTCACTGGCCCCATGCACAGGAAGCCGAAGGCCACCAGGCCGAAGGCGAAGATCGAACCCACGCCGACCAGCTTGGTCGGGTTGTCCGGGTCGAGGTTGACCAGCATGATTTCGTTGATGCCGCCCGACAGGCCGCTGACCCAGTAGGCCACCGCCATCAAACCGGCGATCAGCATGCCCTTCCAGAAGGCGCTGAAGTTGCCCGCCACGA
>JAEUIF010000165.1 GCA_016795185.1 Planctomycetia bacterium
CTGGTTCTCGAAAATGATCTGATTCAGGCCGCTGTCCGAGGTGACGCTCGGGCTGCTGGGCGTGAAGTCGTAGGTCCAGAGCACGCCGGCGCGCGAATCGGCGGCGACGAACAGCACACTGGTAACGGTAGCGATCAGGGCCATCAACCTCTTCATATTCCTGTTCCTTTCCCATCCATGATTGGGGAGACACGGACGACCATGCCAATACGTTGGGTCGCAGTCGTGGGGGACGCGCTCGCTTGGCATTCCTCTACTCCGGTGAGCGTTAAGCCACGGGGCCTCCTTTCCCGTTAACACACAAGCCAGTGTCGAGTTCCTACCCTTGCAGCACGGCCGGTGCGAGGCCGGCCGCCGCTGCGTGGCGCCGACATTGTCGTGACGCTGCTTAGCACATCGTACCGAGACGGGACAAGGCCGGTCGCCGGCCCAGGGACTGAGGCGTCCCCTTCGACGAGTGGCGTTCATAGCATAAGTCGTATTTTTTTTTCAAGCCGACTCAGCCCTGATCTGAATCGTTTTTGGCACGGGTTAGGCAAGCCTGGCAAGTCGGAGAAGGGAATGGTAGGGGCTGCGGGTCGTCGGGGTAGTTTGCGCTGGTTGGGATTGGTCTGCACAGCGGACCCTACAGTCTTTCGTAGGGTCCGCTGTGCGGACCATTTCGCCAGCACCGTTCGTTGACCGACCAGGGAGGTCACATCGACGAGCCCGCGCCGGCCAGTGCTACCGACGAATTTGGGTTAGCTGCCCAATCCAGGGCATCGCCTTTCATGTGTGCCGGCGGCGTCACGCCGAAGAAGTGCAGCACGCTCGGGGCGATGCTGGTCAGCGACACCTTGTCGGCGAACACTTGATGCTGGCCGTTACGCACCCACAGCACACCGTCCGGATGGTGCCGGCCGCTGCGCATGGTGTGGACCATGTGGAAGAGGCTGGCGAACGGCCGGGCGAAGCCATCGCTGCCGCGCTCAATGGTCTTGTCCAGCGTGCGGGCATCGGTCAGCCGGCAGCCGGTGAACAGCGACGGCCCGGTGCGCTGCACCTTCATCAAAGGCTCACCGTCCACGGTCAGTTCATTCAATCGCTTCTCCACGACTCCAGCGTAGTCCGCCGTTGGGCACTCCAGGTAAAACTCCTCGGCCATCACCGGCTTCACCTGCACGGTACGCGGCGAGACACGCGCGAACTCCAGCAGGTCGTCGAAGCGTTCGGGCCGGAAGGTGCATTTGGTCGTGTCGGTCCAGGGCTGCTGACTCAACGCGGTGCAGAGCACCAGCACGGTGCGGGGATAGTCGGCGAGCAAGCGGCCGATAAGTTGGTCCATCATGCGGTAGCCGTGCGGAATCGCGTCGGCCAGCGACGGATCGTCGGTCGCCGGCACCGGCACGTCGAAGTGCGCGGGCTCCATGTTGCGCCAGTAGTAATGCTGGAAGTGGGCCGTGCTGTTGCAGAAGAACGTGGCGAAACGCACGTTATAGCGGCGGTTCAGGCTGCGGAAGGCGTCGTAGAGCAGCCGGTCCAGCAAGCAGGCCCGCTGCCAGCGGATGCCGGGCTGCAACCGCTCGCGCCAGAGTTGACGGAAGATCGCCCCGACGGTGCCGGCGGTCAGCCCATTGCGGAGCATGAACCAACCGAAGCGCAGGGCATCGGTCAGTCGCAAGCGTTCCGCGCCGGACGATTCCTGCACCTGCCGCGACACGAAGCGATAGAAGGGCTGCAAATCCTGCGGACAGGCGACGCCTTCCTTGTCCCAGGGATCGGGCATCACATAGCCGTGGAGCCGCCGATAGTTCGTGTTCATGCTGGC
>JAEUIF010000168.1 GCA_016795185.1 Planctomycetia bacterium
GACCCGACCACTGGGAGCAGCGGCAGTCGGAGCGTTTGACCAAGCAGTTGGTCCGGCGTCTGGAAAGTCTCGGTCATAAAGTCACTCTGGAAAAGTCACCCGCTGCGTGAGTTATTTTTCAGAGCAGCAGCGTCGCGAACCGTTGAGCTATTCTAACTCCGCGCCAGCTGCATGAACCGTTCGCGCAGTTGCCGGGTGATTGGCCCCACCTTGCCGTTGCCAATGGGCCGCCCGTCGCACTTCACTACCGCGATCACCTCCGCCGCCGTGCCGGTCAGGAAGCACTCGTCGGCGGCGTAGATGTCGTGGCGGGTCAGGCTCTGTTCCTTGACCGGGATGCTGGCCTGCTTCGCCAGTTCCATCACCGCGTTGCGGGTGATGCCTTCGAGGATGCCGGCGTCGATGGGCGGGGTCAGCAGCACGCCGCGCTTGACGATGAAGACGTTGTCGCCAGTCGCCTCGCTCACCTCGCCCTTGTGGTTGAGCATCAGCGCTTCCTGGCAGCCGGCGCGGATGCCTTCCATCTTCGCGAGGATGTTGTTCAGATAGTTCAGCGACTTGATGCGCGGGTTGGTCGCGTTCGGGTGGTTGCGAATCGTCGCTGCCGTCACGATGTCCAGGCCGTTCTCGTAGAGGTCGGCCGGGTACATCGTGATGTCATCGACGATGATGATGATCTGCGGATCGCTGGTCTTGCGCGGGTCGAGGCCGAGCGTGCCCGCGCCGCGGGTGACGATCAGGCGGATGTAGCCGTCGATCTTGTTATTGGCTTTCACCGTGTCGAGCACGGCCTCGACCATCTGCTCGCGGCTCAGCGGGATTTCCAGGCCGATGTGCCGGGCGCTGTCCCAGAGCCGGTCCACGTGCTCCTTCAGCCGGAAGACCTTGGCGCTGTAAACCCGAATCCCCTCGAAGACGCCGTCGCCGTAGAGCAAGCCGTGATCGTAGACGCTGATCTTGGCGTCGGGCTTGTCGAACAGCTTGCCGTTGATGTAGACCTTCGGGGTTTGCGCCATGGTTGCTGCTCCAGGCCGGCGCTACACGGGCTGCGGTTGCTCCACCCGGCCCTGCGCCAGCCGCACGATGCGGTCGGTCTCGGCGACGATGTCGAGATTATGAGTAACCATGATAATAGTCAGCCCATCTTGCTGGTTCAAGTCGCGCAGCAGGCCGAAGATTTCGGCCCCAGTCTCGGCATCGAGGTTGCCGGTGGGCTCATCCGCCAGGAGGATGCGCGGCCGATTGATGAGCGCCCGCGCGATGGCCGCCCGCTGCATCTCGCCGCCCGATAGCTCGCGCGGCTTGTGCTTCAAGCGATGGCCCAGCCCGACGCGCTCGATCAACTCCATGCCCCGGCGCTTCAGCGTCCGGCCCTGGACCAGCCAGTTCAGCACCGACGAACCGATCATCGCCGGCGACAGCACGTTTTCGAGCGTGTTGAACTCCGGCAGCAGGTGGTAGAACTGGAAGATGAAGCCGAAGGTGGCGTTGCGCAGGTGGTCGCGCTGCTCGCCAGGCAGGTTGTCGATGCGCCGGCCTTCGAGGCGGATGTCGCCCTGGTCGGGCTTGTCCAGCGTGCCGAGCAGGTGCAACAACGTGCTCTTGCCGCAGCCCGAAGCGCCGACGATGCTCAGGAATTCGCCGGGCTGCACGTCCAGTTCCACGCCGCGGAGCACCGGCACGGCGATGGCGTTCTTGCGATAGGTCTTGTGCAGGTCGCGCGCCGCGAGGAGCGGGGTTTGGTCCATGAGAGAGGTATCCTTCCGGGACAAGAATGTTCCATCCGTGAAGCCCCGGAGGGGCGGGGGGAATGTGGGGCCCGGGGGGCCCGCCCGGGGCCGGGGGGGGGGGGGGGTTGAAGAGACGCG
>JAEUIF010000973.1 GCA_016795185.1 Planctomycetia bacterium
GCACCTCTTGCAGGTGGCGTTTCAGTTCTTGTTCTACGCCACGCCGATCTTCTATCCACCGCAGTTGCTGCATTCGTACCGCTTGAGCTGGCTTGCCCAGCTGAATCCGTTTACCGCTTTTCTGGTGCTGCTCCGCGAACCGATCCTCACGGGCCAGTGTCCGCATTGGGCCGTCTTCGCGACGGCGAGTTGCACCGTGCTGCTGCTGCTGGCGGTCTGCGCGCTGGTGCTGCGCCGCTTGCAGCATCGCCTGATCTTCTTGCTCTAACAGCCCGTTCCAGAGGCCACCCACGGCTTCGCACGCGAAGGAATCATGGTCGGGATCGAACTGCACGACGTTGGCTTGACGTTCCGCGTCCGACCTTACGGCAAGGTCGGCCTCAAGGAATACATGGTGCAGCGGCTGTTTCGCAAAGCGCTTCAGCCGCGGCTCAAGGTCCGCGCGCTCGACGGCATCAATCTGCGCCTGCGCGAAGGCGAACGGCTCGGCATCCTCGGTCCGAATGGCGCGGGCAAGAGCACATTGCTCAAACTGATGGCCGGCATCTATCCGCCGACGCGCGGCTGCCGCGTGGTTCACGGGCGCATCAGTTCGCTGTTCGATATTGCCCTGGGTTTCGAGCCCGAGGCCAACGGCTGGGACAACATCGCCTATCGCGGCTACTTCCAGGGCGAATCGCCGCGCAGCGTCCGCGCCAAGCTGGACGCCATCGCCGAGTTCAGCGAACTGGGCGAGCGCCTCGATATGCCGGTGCGCTACTATTCGGCCGGCATGAAGGTGCGTCTGGCCTTCGCCATCGCCACGGCCATCGACCCGGAAATCTTGCTGATCGACGAAGTGCTAAGCGTCGGCGACCGCGCCTTCCAGAAGAAGGCCCGCCAGCGCATGAAGGACATGATGGCCCGCGCCCGACTGCTGGTGCTGGTCAGCCACGATCTCGATTCACTGCGGCAAATGTGTAGTCGCGTGATCTGGATGGAACAGGGCCGGGTGCGCCGCGAAGGTTGTCCCGACGAAGTGATTGGCGCGTACATCGACCACGTCGAGGGCGCCGGCCCCGCGACGCCTCTGGCCGCGGCTGCCACCGCATAAGGAAGGCCGACACGATGCTGGCCCGCACGGTTCGCTTCACCGGACGTTTCGGTCGCGCTTGCCTCGATCTGCTCGACGGCTTCGCCGAACGCCAGCCTGCCGATCGGCTCCCCGACGATTACCGTCGCATCTACCAGTACCACATTCCCAAGACCGGCGGCACCTCGCTCAATTACATGTTTCTGTCGCTCGGCGGCGAGGATGGCCGCGCCGTCTATCAGCGCCTGATCCACCCCGACGCACCGCTGCGGCGCACGGCCTCAGGCGGCAAGGTCTTCGTCGGCTGGGACGCGCGGCTGATCGAGCAGGGCCGCTACTTCTACGCCTTCTCTCACTTGCCGCGTCATCGCTTGCGCTTACCAGCGCGGACTTTCACCGTCACCTGTCTGCGCGACCCGGTGCGGCGCGTCGTCTCGCTTTACCGGGAACTGGTCAAGTACCGCAGCTGGAATGCCGATCATCCGTGCCGGGCGACCACCGATGCCTGGCTCGGCGCTTCGTTTCGCGACTTTCTGCACAACATCCCGCGACACGAACTCCTGGCCCAGCTGGCCATGTTCTCGCCGCGTCTCGAGGTCGGTGAAGCGTTGGACGGCATCCTCGCCTGTTCGTTTGCCTTTCGCACCGAGGATTTCGCCGCAGGGTGCGCCGCGCTGGGATGTAGGCTGCACCTGCCGTTGACCGTGCTGCACGCCCGCCAAAGCAATCATCGCGTTGAA
>JAEUIF010000225.1 GCA_016795185.1 Planctomycetia bacterium
CTCCTGCCCCCGCCGCCGCCGCATGCCCCCGGGCGTGGCCGGCGCCGGGCGGGTTGGTGGCCTGGGGGGGGGCCGGCCGCCTTCTGTGCGCGCCGACCCCCGCGGGCCCCCGCGCGCGCCCCCCCGCCGCTCGCCCGGAGAGAATCCGCTAGCGATTCGCGCGGTGCTCGATCAGCGACTGCGTCTTGACGATGGTATGCTCGTCGGGAAAGGTGTGAAACGAGGACAGGAACAGGCAATCGGCCCGGCTTTCGACGGCGATGTAGCCCAGCGGGGCCAGCGACAGGCGATGGTGCGGCTGGAAGTTGTGCAGGATGCCCTGCTTCGCGCCGTCGGCCAGGATTTCGTCGTGGATGTGCAGGAAAATTTCCGGCGGCAGCACTTCGACCTGAAAGCTCATCTGGTAGTGGACGCCGTGGGCGCAGGGCAGCGCCCGGCACTGCTCGCCGCGCAACTTTTGCCCGAACAGCCGCCGCTTGCTCGGCAATTCCTGGTCGGCGGCGGCGGTCACTTCGGTCAGGTGGACGTCGGCGTTTTCCCAGGAGATGACGTGCCCGGTGCGGGTGATGCGCACGGTCAGCTGCGTGTCGCCGTGCCGCACCTTTCGCACCGCGAGGATGTCGAACAATTCGGGGTGCAACGGCCTTCCATAAAGCTGGATGACCAGGTCGCTCACCCGAGGCCGTAGCGATTGAGCGTTCATGACACTGTTCCGTCCGGTCAGCGCCCGGATGCCTCGTGCCGTCTTCCTCGGTCGGATTATAACAGGGGGCGGGTCCGTCACAATGCGTCTTTTGCCTGGCTTGAAGTTGGCCTTGCATTAGACAGGCGTGTGCTAGAGCGTTTCGCCGATGGATGTAGCACCGGACGCCACGGTCCGCACAGCGGACCCTACAAAAATCCCGTAGGGTCCGCTGTGCGGACCGCTACGGACGGTCGCAAAATGCTCTAAACCGCGAGCGGAGGCACAAAGCCGCAAGCGGCGAATTGACCGCCCCGGCGCACACCGTTACAGTACCACTATGAAGCGAGGTGTGCCGGTTTCGCCGGGGGTGGCCGTGGCCCGCGCGTATTGCGTGGACCAGGTGCTGGCCCGGCGCGAACCCAATACCCTGGACATAGCCGCGTTGTCCGGCGAGATCAGCCGGTTCGATACCGCCTGCGCGGCGGCAGCCGGCGAGCTGGACGTCATCATCGGCCGCGTCACCCAGGAAGTCGGCAAGGAACAGGCCGACATCTTCCAGGTCCACCGCCTGCTGCTGCGCGACCCCGCCCTGATCGGCCGCGTCAAGGCCGCGATCCTCAACCGCCAGGTCGATGCCGAGAGCGCCCTGCACGAGCTGCTGGACGAGTACACCGCCGCCTTCAGCAAGATCGACGATGAGTATCTGAAAGAACGCATGGCCGACATCCGCGACGTGGTCGGCCGCTTGCTCGGCCACCTGTCGCTCGACCAGCAACAGCACATCCTGGCCGCCAGCGAGGCGGTCATCATCGTCGCGCCGGAAGTCCTACCGTCGCAGGCGATGATGTTCGACCGCCTGCAAATCGCCGGCATCCTCACCGAAACCGGCGGGCCGACCGGCCATGCCGCCATCCTGTCGCGTTCGCTGGGCATCCCGGCGGTGTCGGGCCTGCGGGGCATCCTGCGCGAAGTGTCCACCGGCGACCTGATCGCCCTCGACGGCCGCGAGGGGCACGTCTACCTGCGGCCCAGCGCCGAGGTCGAAACCGCGTACCGCAAGCTCCAGCGCGAGTACATGCACCTGCGCGACCGGCTCATCGAGAACCGGGACCAGGAGCCGATCTCCGCCGACGGTGTGCCCGTGGAACTGCTGGCCAACGTCAGCGGCCCGGCGGATGCGGCGATGGCGGCGCGCGTCGGCGCGGGCGGCGTCGGCCTGTACCGCACCGAATACCTGTTCCTCACGCACCCCTCGGTGCCCACGGAAGAGGAGCAGCTGGAAGCCTACAAGGCGGTGATCGAGGCGTCGCCGAACCGGCGCGTGACGATCCGCACGCTGGACCTGGGCGGCGACAAGCAGCTGCCCTACATCGGCGAGCACCGCGAGGCCAACCCCTTCATGGGCTGGCGCAGCATTCGCCTGAGCCTGGCCCATCCGGAGCTATTCCAGACGCAGCTGCGGGCGATCTACCGCGCCGCCCGTTTCGGCCAGGTCAGCTTGCTGCTGCCGATGATCTCGACCTACGAGGAAGTGCTGAAGCTCAAGCGGGTGATCGAGCGCACGCAAATGGCGCTGCGCCGCGAAGGCGTGTCGATGGGCCAGGGCGTGCAGCTGGGCGTGATGATCGAAGTGCCGGCCGCGGCGCTGTGCATCGACGCCATTCTCGACGAGGTGGACTTCGTCAGCATCGGCTCGAACGACCTGATCCAGTACATCATGGCCGCCGACCGCGACAACCCGAAGGTCGCGCACCTGTGCGAACCGTTCAACCCGGCGATCCTGAAGCTGCTCAACCAGATCATCAAGACCTGCAACCAGCGCGGCAAGCCGGTGACGCTCTGCGGCGAGATGGCGGCCCGGCCGCGCCTCTTCCTGCCGCTGTTCGGCATGGGCTTGCGCAAGCTGAGCATGAGCCCCGCCTTCGTGCCGACCATCAAGGAAGTGCTGCGGCAAACCACGGTGGACATGGCCGCCGACATCGCCGAGCGCGTGCTGCGCATGAACTCGCTGGGCGACGTGCGCGGCTACCTCACCCGCCGCATCCGGCAAATCTGTCCGAATGTTTCCATGCTCGACATGCGGCATTAAAAACCCTTGGCCCGCGGCTAGCGTAGAAGAGTGCGAGCGGGCTAAAGCGGTTTGCAAACGGGTGTAGCACAGGGCGCTACGGTTCGCACAGCGGACCCTACGGAATTCCGTAGGGTCCGCTGTGCGGATCGCT
>JAEUIF010000233.1 GCA_016795185.1 Planctomycetia bacterium
TTGTTGTGGATGTAATTCAGCGAAGCATAGTAATGGCGTTCGGAGCGCATCGCGCGATCCTGGCAGCGGTACCAGACTTTGCGGCCTCGACATCCGTCCGCGCGGTTCATTTCGTACGACGTGCGGCCGTGCAGCGCTCCGAGACCTTTGGAAAATTCCTGGACCGCGTCGATTTCCACCAGCAAATGATAGTGATTGGGCAGTACGCACCAGGCCGCGCATGACTTGCTGATTCCGGCAACCGCTTCGAGCAAATGTTGCTCGAACCAGGCCAGCCGTTCTGGAGAATTCAGCAAGGGCTGATGCTCATAGCAGGCCCCGGTAACGATGCAAAAGCCGCTCACCGCCGGCAGGTGTGGCGGGGAATGCCAAGGGTAGTTCTGGCGCTTCCGCTCGGCGACCGCCGCACGCTGTTGCCCGGGAGTCATGCGGCGGTAGTCGTACATGATTGTTGACTCCAGGTCTCTCGTGATTGCAACGGTCAGGCGCTGTTCGTAGTTCCGCCTTCAGGCGGCGAGCGGCATAAGATCAATGAAGGCCAGTGCAATGCACCGAGGGCTCCTACTTCCTTTGTAGTTCCACATTCAGGCAGTATTCTGCCGCTCGCCGCCTAAAGGCGGAACTACGAACAATACTACTTCGTTTGAAACACCTGGCTTTGCACGATCTCATGCACCAACGTCCGCAGGCCGTAGTCTTTCGCTCGGACCTTCGCCACGATGGCTTCGACCGCCGGCTTGTCCGCGGTTTGCGGGGCTGCTCCGGTGCCGTAGGTGAGCAGCTTTTCAGTCAGGGAGCGAGCGATCTGGTCTTTGTCTTTCAAGAGCAGCAGCTTGAATTCGTCGACGTTTTTGAAGCGCTGGCCGTCGGGCATCACGTCGGACGGATCGACCGGCTTGCCCGTGCGATAGGGCATCCGCCGGCCGTCCACCATGACCAGCTGGCCATTGCCCGTGGTGCGGTAATTGTCGCGCCAGCCGCCGATCACGTCGAAGCTCTCCAGGGCAAACCCCGCGAAATCGAAGCGCGCGTGGCAGGCGGCGCAGGAACCTTCGCGGTGCTTGGCCAGCTGTTCGCGGATCGTGGTCGCGCCGCGCGTGTCCGGCGTCAGGCCGGGCACCTCGCCGGGCGGCGGTGGCGGCGGTAGCCCGACCAGCCGGTCCATGACCCACGCGCCGCGCTTCACGGGCGTGGTCGTGGTGCCGTCGGCGGTGACCTTCAGCACGCTGCCCATCGTCAGCACGCCGCCGCGGTGGCTCTCCTTCGGCAAGGTTACCTTGCGGAACTCCCAGCCGTCCACGCCGGGGATGCCATAGTGCTTCGCCAGCCGGCCATTGAGCATGCTGAAGTTGGAGGCGACGAAGTTCGTCAGGCTCAGGTCGCCCTTCAGCAGTTCCTCGAAGAACAGCTCGGTTTCCCGGAGCATCGACACCTTCAGCATGTGGTCGAATTCCGGGTAGAGCAGATGGCTGGGTTCGGTGAAGTCGATGTCGCGCAGCGCCAGCCACTGGCCCAGGAAGTTCTCCGTGAATGCGGCCGACTTCGGGTCTTGCAGCAGGCGCTCGACCTGCTGGCGGAGTGTCGCGGGTTGACGGAGTTTGCGCTGCTCGGCGAGCGTCAGCAGTTCCTCATCGGGCATGGTACTCCAGAGGAAGTACGACAACCGGCTGGCCAGGGCGAAGTCGTCGAGCGGGCCGGGCTTCTCGCGCAGAAAGAGGAAATCGGGCGAGAGCAGGATGGCCGTCAGGCCGACGCGCACCGCTGGCTCGAACGAGTGCTTGTCGGCGAGCTTGGCCTGCACCAGTGCGAGATAGGGCTTCAGGTCGTCGTCCGTCACCGCGCGGCGGAAGGCGCGGCGGGCGAAGTTCCGCAGCACCTTGGCGGCGTCGGCGGCGGGGTCTTTCGAGACCACTTCGACGCGGTCGCGCTGATTGACGATGGGGGCCGGGCCTTGCGCCAGGTCGCCGAACAGGCGACGATGGCCAGGCGGCGGCCAGGTGTCGTTGAGCGGACCTTCGACCTCGACGTACTGCACGGCCAGCCCCGGCCCGTCGTACTGGTCGGCCCCGATCTTGTTGACCGCCTGAGCGCCGGCCAGGCCGTAGGGCAGGATGGAAATCGTGTGGCGCGGCTCGATGTACTCGACGAACTCGAATACCGTGGGTTTTTCCGGCGGGGCATCGAAGTAGCCAACGAAGCCATTCTTGCCCGACAGCTGCCCGCCGCGCGACGTGGAGCCGACGCGAAACGTTACTGGTTTCCCCGCGCTCTGCACGCCGGACGCCGAGATGCGGAAGCGATAGTGCCCGCGCTCCGATGGATAGAACTGGTAGACGCGCACGTCGTGCCAGGCCGAGGAGCAGAAGCAAACCACGGTATCGCCCTGAATGCGGTAGACCTTCTCGGTGGTGCTCTTCACGCCGTGCTGGTCCTTCAGGCTGTAGCGCTTCGTGGTGGATGGCGGCGGTTTCGGACGATTGGAAATCGCCACGTTCAGGGCGGTGTCGGCGGCTTCGAGGTACTTTTCCATGAGAAACGACGAAACGTGCAGCGCCTCGCCGACGTTGTCGAAACCATCGGCCGAGGAATCGGCGGGCAGCATGGCGCGGAGGTCGATGTCCACGCCGAGCAGATCGCGGATGGTGTTTTGATATTCGTTGCGGTTGAGGCGACGCAGCACCACCCGGCCGTGAGCGGCGCGCTGGGCGTTCTCCGCGGCGGCGATGCCGCGGTCGATCCAGTCGAGTACCAGCCGGGATTCCTTCGTCTCCGGACGTGGCTGTTTCTTCGCGGGCGGCATCTCGCCGCTGCGGAGTTGTGCCCCGACGGCCTGCCAGTGGTCGCGCGTGGCGCGCTCGGCGAAGTTCGCGGCCAGCTTGTCCACGCCGAACTTGCCCTTGGGCTTCGGGCCCTGATGGCACTCGACGCAGTACCTCGTCAGGAAGGGACGGACCTGCTCGGCATAAAGCTTGGCCTCCGCCGGCGCAACCTCCGGAGCGGCGCGGAGACGCTCGTCGGGCCGCGTAGCGCCCTGGGCCAGCAGGGTGAGAACGCCCAGCGCTCCGGCCAAGCCGCGACCGAGGGACCGCAGCGCGAAGGTTCGCCTGGAGTGATTCATGATGCTGCTCCCGGAACCGAGCAAGTCCGACCGTCGAGTGTCGCACATTCTGGTTTGAAGTAAACTCAAATTAGCCAACAAGTCGATTGTTGACAATTTCGGATCGGGACAAGGTGGATTCGGAAATGCTTAAAGCCGAGGAGGGTCCGCATGGCACCGCTGTTGGAAACGTTCGGCGACGCGAATGCCAATTCTTGACCTAAGTCAAGATTCCGGATACAATTTGCAAGAAAGCCCAAAGGTTTCGTTATGGCCCGGCTTACCGACCCTGATCTACTCGCCAAGTACCATCAAGTCCTGCGCGGTTGGGCCATTGAGGGCAACATTGAACTCGTGGGGCGCGCTCAACGCGGACTGCGGGACACTCTCGATGGAGTAGCAGGCAGGGAGTTCAAGGAAGCGCTGTACCGGCATGTGTTCGACGAGAACGGCGAGATCGATCAGGTTCGGGAGCAGCGCGAGCAATGGCGTGCTCTATGGGAGTGGCACTACGATTTGCGGCCCACCATCCGAGGACTGCGGGTGTATGTTGAGACCCGACTATTCCCGGAAGCATTCGGGAGTCGCCAGGAACCGATGATTTACGTCGTCCAGATCAAGCCCGCCTGATCGGAGAGTACCACATGGCTGCAAAATCACCGCAACAACTCGGACGCCCCTTTCCTTGGCCTTGCGCCGACTGCGGCACCTTGACGGTATCGCCGGCAGTCATCGACTACACGATCAAAGTGAAACAAGACGGTGTACTTCACGAACTGCATCTGCCCGCGCTGGAAGTCCCACAGTGCGCCAACTGCGGGGAAACAGTGATAACGACAGCAATCGACGACAAGATCAATGACGTCCTCCGCGCTAAACTGCGTCTGCTGTCACCTGATCAAATTCGGGAAGGCATCGACAACCTGGGCCTGAAGCAGCAGGAGTTCGCTGAACGTCTGGGGGTAGCCCCCGAGACTATCTCCCGCTGGGTGAATGGAGCACTGATCCAATCGCGGGCGATGGACAACCTACTACGCATCTACTTCGCCATTCCCGCTGTGCGCGCGGCGCTGCGAGGCGCGGAGCAAGATCCGAACCTCGGCGCGGCCGTCGTGGGCGTGTAGCCTTTTCAAGCGGACCAGCGGCTGAGCCGCTCCAATCACTCCGGCCCGCAGTATGCCCCACTCTCCCCGCTACAAGTACAAGGACATCCAGCTGCCGCAGTTGCGGAGCTTTTGCCTGGCGGCGGCCGAGGGCAACTTCACCGCCGCCGCCGCCGTGCTGGGGTTGTCCGTGTCCGCCGTCTGGCAGCAGGTGCGGGCGCTGGAGCGCGAACTGGGCGTCGCGCTGCTGCGGCGGCAGGGGCGGAGCGTCGAGGTGACGCCGCAGGGCCGCTTGCTGCTCGAACTGGCGCAGCCGCATGTCAGCGGGTTGGACTCGCTCGCGCGGTTGTTCGAGGCCCGGCAGGCTGACTTGATCGAACCCTTGACGGTCGTCGCCACGCCGCAT
>JAEUIF010000234.1 GCA_016795185.1 Planctomycetia bacterium
AAAAGACTTGCGAAATATTGTGCTGTCGGGTTGGTCGCTGGTGAACCAGCGATGAGGCAGCTGGAACTGATGAACGGTTCGCTGGCGTACCGTGCCCGCAGGCCGCGCGGCGACAAAACTCCCCCAGGTTGCCAAGGATTCCTTGCATTCAGTCGTTTGCTTGAACTAGAGTAGGATCAAGGGGAAGCGGCAGGAAATTCATTGCGCTCGGGGACCAAGGCCACCGCCAACGTCTCCGCGCGATAAGTGTTGAATCAGGAAGAGTTTGTGCGACTCCGCCCGCGGTGCCGGCCGGAGAGGATTCACGTCTTCATCAGATTGAGAGTCGTACCATGATGAGCAGAAAGACCGTATGGGCGGCCGGCGTCGGCGTCTTGCTGGCCGGGCTGGTCGTCGGCGACGCTGTCGGACAGGGCGGGTTCGTTCCCGGTGCCGGCGCTGGCGTCGGTGCGGGCGGCGTCGGTGGGTTCAATCAACCGGGTATGCCGGGCTTCAACGCGGGCGGCGTGGCGGCCAAGCCGCAAGCCACGGGCGGTGTGAACCCGTTCAACGCCTTGGTGAATAACCCCTACGGGGGTCCCATCGCCAAGATGAACAGCACGAACATTGAATTCCCACCGCCGGACTATGGCGCCTACACCATCGGCGGCGATCCCTATGGCGGCTACCTCAAGGGCGTGGCGGCCGTCATCGACTCTCAGGGCCGCTACCTGCTGAGCGTCGAACAAGCCTACATGGCCCGCGAAGACCTGAAGCGCGCCAAGCTGGCTACCCGCCGCGCGGCCATCGAGGAATGGCTCTGGGAGCGCGAAAACCTGCCCACGCTGGAACAGGAACGTGAACGCTTCCGCCAGCAACAGGTCCAGCGCGCCGCCAATGACCCGCCGCCCACCGAGGTCTGGTCGGGTCAGTCGCTCAACGTGCTGCTCCAGGCCGCGCAGACCATGCCCAAGACGGTCCAGGGACCAAACATCCCGCTGGAAGAGGACGTGGTCAGCAAGATCAACCTGAACTCGGGCAAGGCGGGCATCAACTTCGGTCTGCTGAAGAACGAAGGCAACCTGACCTGGCCACTGGCCTTGCTCGACGTGAAGCCCGCCGCCGAGTCTCAGGAATTGCGCGACCAACTCCAGCGCCGGTCGAAGGAAGCCTTCGAGGCGGCCAAGAAGGGGCAGCAGGTCGATCCGAATACCATTCGTGAAATGGAAAAAGCAGCTGATCGGCTGCAAAAGCTGCTCATCGGCCAGGTCGGCGATCTGCCCTTTGCGCAGTACAGTGAAGGCAAGCGCTACCTGAACCAGCTGAACGACGGTCTGAAGGCGCTGCGCGAGCCGAACGCCAAGGACTTCGCCAGCGGCAAGTTCGCCATCAAGGCCAACACCGTCGGCGACCTGATCGACTACATGAGCAAGAACGGTCTGAAGTTCGCTCCCGCCGTGCCCGGCGACGAAGCGGCCTACACGGCCCTGCACCGCGCCCTGGCCGCTTACGGCACCGCCGTGAGCCGCCTGACTGCTGAGCAGAAGTAATCCCGGTTCGCGACCTCGGTCGAACCGCAACGAGGGAGGGCGGCATCTCGCCAGATGCCGCCCTCCTTCGTTGTATGCTGTGTCCAGTGAGTAGCTGCCTGTAGTACGTCGGGCTTTCCAGCCCGACACTCGGCGTCAGTCGCTGTCCGCGCCCGCTCCACAACAA
>JAEUIF010000306.1 GCA_016795185.1 Planctomycetia bacterium
CAGGTAGGCCAGTTCGCGTCCGGCCACGGCCGAACCAGCGACCTTGAGTTCCTTCCACTCCTTGTCTGCCAATCCCCGCGTGTGGACCTCGATCAGGTCGGGCCCGCCCATCAGGTGGATCAGTCGATCCCGTTTGCTGTCGTGGACAACTGGCAGCCACTCGTAGTTGTACTTCGTCGATCGGGAACGCGGCAGAGCGCCCCCCAGAGATTGCCACTCGACCTGGGCGCCCTGGACCGCCGCCTGATGCAGGTTGTCCAACGTGCAAGCGTAGATGCCGCGTGGCGTCGCGGCCAGGCACAGGTCCCACGAGTTGCGGAACGGTCGGCCGAACGAGGGCAAGGACAGCTTGCGCGTGGCCGGGTCAAATACCCACGTCCAGTGGCCGTGCTTCTTGCTGTCATAAACAAACGCCTTGCCTGGATCCGGATCCAGTTGCACAGTCTCGCCGTCACGGATGCCGGGCCGAGCACAGTAGATCACCTTCTTCGAAACCGGGTCGTAGCCATACCAGAGGTAGGTATGCTGCGACCACGGCCGGACGTTGTAGCTCCAGCCGTAGACGGCCCCACCGGTGCTCTCCAGGAACGGCGGAAACCGAGGAGGACTGTCCAGAGACCAGCGGTTCTCGGCGATGGAATAGATGGCGATGTCATTGCCGGAGTACCCACTGTGGCCGCCGCCGGTGTAGATCACTTCGCTGCGAGCGGTGTCGATCACCGCCCCGCTCCAGGTCTTGGCAACGAGTGTGCCCGGCGGCTTCGCCTCCACGAACTGGTTGGTCGGCAGGTTCGCCAGGAACTTGGCGTGGGCGGCCACATCCGGTTTAGGGGCGCTGGCCAGGCTCTCGTGCTGCTCAAGGTACTTGAAGCGTTTGGTGCCCGGTGCGGCCCCCTTGAGCGTTTGCGCCATCGTGGCGTCTACCGTGGTCGAGTCGTAACGCAAGGCGAACGTCTGGCGGGCCGCTGGGTCGAAGCTCACCAGGAAGGCCACGCCATGCTTGGTGCTGCTGGTGGCGGTCAGCCAGCGGCCCGGCAGTTTGAGGACGCCGATCGGCTGCCAGGCGTTCTTTGCACTGTCGTACGTCCAGGTTTCCTTGGCGGCCCAGCTGGCCTGGTCGCTATCCTTGCCAACCAGCGCGTTGCTGCCGCAGATGAGAACGCGCCCGCCCGGCAATGTGGCCGCAGCCACTACAAACATGGGCGGCGGCGACAGGGCCGGTTGCCGCCGTTCCCAGCGACGTTCCTTGCAGTGATAAACCCAGGTGTCGTTGAGGGCAGCCGCCTGGTCATTGCCGCCGAACAGGACCATCGATTGGGTGACCGGCTCGAAGACCATCGCGCTGGTACAACGCAAACCCGGCTCATCTGCCTCAATCTTGGGGCGATACCATTCGTTCTTCTTGCAGCTGTACAGCCAGGTGCGCGCCCCGCCGTCCAGGTTGAACGCCATGCCGCCGCCAAACAGCAGGATCTCGTCGTTGACAGGATCGTAGCACAGACTGCCCCAGGCCAGAGAGTTGCACCCGATGGGCGTTTTCGCGGGAGCCAGATCTGTCCAGGTGTTGGTGCCTGGGTCCAGCGCGAGAGTCTTGCCGCCCCCGAAGTAGACAATCCGTTTGCGGGTCGAATCGTAACACGCCTGATTGAACGTATGGATGGGGCTGGGCCGATGAACGTTCTCGGTCTCGAAAAACCGGACGACGTTCGGTTGCATGCTGCCCCCAATCAAGCTCATCCGGGGGCCATCGCTGCCATCAATGCCGTTCAGTCGGAAAGGCGGCCACTTCCCATCCGCCCATGCCTTTTCTTTCGCCTGCGGCAGGGCCTCGACCCACTTTTGTTCGGCGGGAGCCAGGGAAAAGCTCTCGAGTTCGTGGCGCTCGTAGGTGCTGCGATTGCGCAACTTCCCCCCAGCACCCCAGAGGTAAATCCGGTCGCAATCCTCGGCCAGGACCGCCTGCGCAAACTCCTTGCCTCCGTCCGGCCCCTCCTTGTGAATCAGCGTCCAGGTATTGGGCGGCAACTTGGTCCAATCACGAAACGGCTCATCCGCCCACGCTATTGATGGCTGCGCGGCCAGTACGAGCACGAACCAGACAACCTTCACAGGTGATCGCATCGTCACTCTCCGGCAGGAAGAAAGTAGTCTTTCCTGGCTCGCTTCGTCGGTGCCGTCGGCACGATGCGAGCAGGCGGGAAAAACCGGGACCCATCCAGCGCCAATTCCTGGTTGCAGCGCTTCTACGCCCTTCGATCCCAATGGGCAATGACAACCCCGATTTACTCATTGGTTGTCAAATTGCTCTTTTAATCCTGCCACCGTCCCGTTTCGCGATCCTGCTCCCGTCTTCAAAAGTTGCCGCCTATGACTGGTCAGGAAGGGATCGAAGCGATGGGCAGGAAAGGTCGCACAGCCACCAGAGATCGAGCGATTTCTACCGAAAGAGCCGTGGTCACGCAGTTGGGCTGTCAGCGAGTTCAATGGTTTGCAGAGCGCTGACGATCCAGC
The DNA here is from genome assembly GCA_016795185.1 of Planctomycetia bacterium. Classification (GTDB taxonomy): domain Bacteria; phylum Planctomycetota; class Planctomycetia; order Gemmatales; family Gemmataceae; genus JAGVLI01. The sequence goes on from JAEUIF010000306.1 coordinate 2,512, forward strand.
CTGGCACGCGTGAGGGCTTGAGCACGCCACGCGAGAGCCTTGCAGAGCACGGACAAGACTATCGAGAAAGGCGTTTAATCGTTGGGCCTGCTCCGCCAAAGATCGATCAACGTGCCGATCAGCGCCCCCGCGAAGGCGAAGATGCCGACGACGATGGTCTTGAGAAGCAATCCTGGCGCAGTTGCTTGTCACGCAACCCGAGGTCGGGAACGCGAGCAGTACAACGTCCGCCTTACGGCACCTTGGCGGAGGCTTCCACCTTGAACTTCTTCGCGATCCGCAGCAGCCGGAGGTTGACCATGTCCGCGACGTAGATGAAATCGTCGGTCGCGTCCACGCTGTTGGGAAAGCCCAAGGGAATGTCCTTGGTGGGCACCAGGTCTCCGGTCAGGCCGCCCAGCGAGTCGCGATTGCCGTACGTGCCGAACTGGAGGATTTCGTTGCCGGCGTTGTCGATCACCGTGACCCGGGGCGCAATGTTGGTGGGGAAGCAGATCCGGCCGTAACCGTCGACGCCGAAGCGTGGACTGCGCGTCACGCACTCTACCTCGAACGCGCCGTAGAGCACGTCGTAGGTGTGGGAGGGGCCGGGCGGCGCCTTGGGAAACAGGTTGCCGCTGTCCAGAGATCCAGTCGGCTTGTACTTGTGAATGCGGCCGATGGCCGGCATGTACTTGTCGCCCTCAAAGCCAGGCAGGACAGTTGTCGGTTTCTTGTCGACGTAGCCGACGTACAGGTTGCCGGCGCGGTCGAAGCGCACGCCGCCGGCGAGCGCGGGCAACTTCGCGACGGTGATAGCTTCCCAGGGCACCTTGGTCTGGTTCCCGGAGAAGACCCGCAAGCCATCCGCTGGCTTGCCGACGACCGCTAGATTGCCGTTCGGGGCCACGGCGATGCCTTGATCGCTGTTGCCTTCAAAGCACCACTCGGAGTGGAACTGCGGCGTGACGCGATTGGTCCCGGTATCTCCATAGTTCGCCGGCGGATAGTCTTCCCGATCCAGGTGGAAGCGTGCGACCTTGCCGACCGAGTAAGAGGAACTGCCGTCGGCCAGTGTGCGGATGTAAAGGTGGCGCTGGCGGGAGTCGAGGGCAATGCTGGCGGTCTTGAGCGGGAGTTTGCTCATCCGCGGGTTCTTCCAGTCGCCGATCTTCCAGACGGCATCATGGGCATCCAGGACGTAGACTTCGTCGTTCTTCTGATCCACCTCCATACGGTCGAAGCCCAGGCAACGCTGCCCGCCGTCGACGCGATAGAAATCCTTCAGCAGCATGAGGCCCTTCTCGTCATCCCGGTAGATGCGGACGGGCATCTCGGTATAGGCCACCCAGACATTGGTGGACTTGGCGGTGTCGCAGACCGTCACGTAGGAACACTTGTAGTGCCCGGTGTAGCCGGTCTTGGACACTTCCAGGGCAACGGTGGGCTTGTCATCCTTGCGCCAGTCGTTGAACTTGAGGAGTTGCACTACCCCGCGCGCGTGGTAGTCGCCAAAGCGGGTGGTGACAAAGAGCGCACCCGTGCGTGCGCTGAGAGCGATGGCATCCGGGTGCTCGACCGGAATCTGCCGGATGAGCTTGCCTTTCTTGTCCAGCACGACCACTCGCTTGTTCAGACGATCGCAGACGAACACGTTCTCGTCCCGATCCACGGCGACGCCATGAAGCGTGGCGTAGCTGTCCGTGCCGCCGAAGGCTGCCACGCGCTCTTTGCCCTTCGCAGGGATCGTCTTGGCCTCCAGGACGAAGAACGGCTTGGCGGTGCGGGTTTCCGCATCCACCTTCCAAACCTGTCCGTCCCGCCAGAAGCCGTCCGTCTTGATCTCCTGCACGGAACCGGACCGGGCCGTGGCCGCATAAGCGCCGCTCAGGTAGAACGATTTTCCATCCGGCGTGAAACAGGTAAAAATCGGTCCCAGGAACACATGGACGAACGGGCTGCCAGGCTCGACCGGCCCTGAGGGGAGCGGCGGGTTCTTGACGAGTGGTCCGGGCAAGCGCTCGCTGGGATTCTCCGCGATCGTACCGTCGGTGTTGATCAGCAGCGTGTCGAAGTTGCCCGCGCCCAGGCCGGTGCGCCACAGACTCAGGCGTTTCTGGTCGGGCGTTGGCAGCAGACGGGCCATCCCGAGTGATCCGGTATCCAGGAACGTCGTGGTCAAGGATGGGTCGGTGAGCTTGTTGAATTTGGGGGTGTAACTGTCGTCAGGCTGGATATTCAGCCCCCAGCCCTTCATGTTCGCCAGGTCCTTGCCCGCTGGCGGCGGAAAGACGGTTCGCAGGTAGTGGCCGTCGCTGTCGTACTGGCGCAGAGCCGCTGGACCGAGATTGCTGGAGTGCCCCAGCACGTACACCTTCCCGTCCGCCTTCGCCTCCAGCCCATTGATCCCCCAGGGGCTGTGGTCGTAGTGCCGCATGTCCTCGGAATAATAAGCGTACGGATCGCCGCCGACGACTTGCGCCAACGATACGCCCATTCCGGCTCGGACGCGCACCGTGAGCGCGGCGGGATTGGCCGCCGGCTTCCCGAAGTCATCCTTGCCGTCCCAGTCCAGGACCTGGGACAACCCCGGCTTGAGGGGCGCCGGGGGCGCAGTCTTACCGCCGAGCACCCCAGCCGCCAGATGGCGGACTACTTTCCCGTCGGCACCGAGCACGGCCACTTCCACATCGGTCGGCGCGGAGACCGTAAATGCGATCGTAACCCTGTCGCCGGATTGGGTGACGGAAGGCTTGGTAGTGAAACTGACCTCACCGGCAGCAACAGCCGATGAAGCCACGGATAGCACCAGCCCTGCAACTGTCAGCGTTCGCACCGCAGGTCTCCTGGTTTGCTCACGCAGGTTTCCAGCGGCGCAATCGCTGGTAGGATCGTGAGAACCGGCTTGGCTGAGTATCTGAAGGCCCGCGGCCTTCGCAAGCAAGAAGGTAACCTGCCCTGCCAGCTTGCTCCAAATGATCAGCGTAATGACACGAAGATAGTCAATGTGTTATTGTCTGGCAATCTTGCCCGAAACGCGTGGCTGCGTCTGGACGTATCAGCGATCTGCGACGACCAGGACCGGCCGCTACCGGCCAAGGTCATTAAACCGCGGACACGCGCCCCATCCCGTGCAATAGTGAAAATCTAGTGCTGGTCTTGCCAGTTTTCACGCGATGAAGACCTCGTCAACTCGTTGAACCTGTGGTAGTTTCCAATCCCGGCACTCACCACCGCGGACGGCGTTCCGCCCGCCGCCCAACGCGGCCCGCATCGGACCCGCCAGCCAGGAGCCTTGGCTCATGAAACTTCCCTCCCTGTTGTGGCTCGGTTCGCTCGTCGCATTCCTGCTCGGTCCCCTCGATCTCCAGGCCGGGGAAGGCAGAACAGAGAAGCCATCCCTACCGGCCGAGCCGCTGTTCAGCCGGCATATCGTGCCGCTCTTCAGCCGGCTGGGGTGCAATGCCGGCACCTGCCATGGGACAGTGCCGGGCAAGAATGGTTTCCGGCTCAGCCTCTTCGGCGCGGACCCCGGACTCGACCACTCCCGGCTACTGCGCGAGTTCGGCGGCCGTCGGCTCAATTTCACATCGCCGGAGCAAAGCTTGCTCGTCCTCAAGGCCACCGGACAGGTTCCCCACGAGGGTGGCAAGCGCATGGCGGTCGGCAGTCCGGAGCACACGGCACTGCTGGGCTGGATAGCGAAGGGGGCGCCGCTCGATCCGCTGGACAAGTCGCGCATGGCCGGCTTGCAGGTCAGCCCGCGGCAACAGACTCTGAAACCCGGCGAGCGCTATCGCTTGCAAGTGCGGGCCACGTTCAGCGACGGCAGCCAGGAAGATGTTACCTCGCTCTGCACGTTCGAGAGCCGGGATGGATCCGTGGTGATGGTGGACCGGGAGGGACAAGTCCAGGCGGTGGGCCCTGGCGGCGCGGCGCTGCTGGCCCGGTTCCGCGGCCAGCCGGCCGTCAGCCGGGTGGTCGTGCCCGCCGAGGCGAAGGCAGCCTTCCCCGAGGTCAAGGAACACAACTTCATCGACAAGCAGGTCCTCGACCAGCTCCGCCGGCTCAACATCCATCCGTCAGACGTGTGCGATGATGCGACGTTCCTGCGCCGGGCCACGCTGGACGTAAGGGGGGCACTGCCGACGCCCGACGAGATTCGCTCCTTTGTCGCCGACCAGGATCCGACCAAACGGGCCAAGAAGATTGACGAGTTGCTGGCACGCCCCGGTCATGCCGCCCTGTGGGCGACGAAGTTCTCCGACCTGCTGCGGCCGCAGTTTCGCGAGGACAACCGCGTCTGGGCCGAGGCAGCCTATCAGCGCCGCTTCTACGAATGGCTCCGGGCCCGGTTCCTGGAGAACACGCCCTACGACGAGTTCGTCGAGCGCATCCTGCTGGCGACCAGCATGGAAGGCAAGACGAAAGAAGAGCTGCTGCAAAACTTGCAGCAAATGGCCGAGGAAGACGCCGCGCGTAGCCCGCACCTGAAGGCCTACCAGGAGCGGCGCACGCTCGACCTGTACTGGTTGCGAGCCAATTCCAACGGCGTGCAGGGGACGATTCAGTTCGCCCACGCGTTCCTGGGGCTGCGAATGCAGTGCGCCCAGTGCCACCGTCACCCCACCGACGTGTGGCAGCAGGATGACCTGCTGAGCTTCGCCAACTTCTTCAACCGCGTCGGCCGGCAGCGGGAGGGCACGGTACCGCCGGCAGAAAAGGCCAAGCAGGCCGAGGAGATCAAGAAGCTCCAGGAGCAGGCCAAGAAGCTCCGCGACCAGGCCAAGGACAAATCGCTGGCCAAGGACGACGCAGACAAGCTGCTGGCAGAGGCGGCCGACGTTGACAAGAAAGCCGGGATGATGAACCGGTTCAACTATCTCCGCAGTTCATTCACCCACGTCGACCACTCGCCCAAGGGGCAATTCGTTGCCATCGACACGCCGCTGGGCAAGGCGGCTTCCAAGGAGTTTCGGTTGCTTGCCAGCCAAACACCAGTCAGCCTGCCGGCGGAAAAAGACCCGCGCGAAGTGGTGCTGGCCTGGTTGCGCCAGCCGGATAATCCGTTCTTCGCGCGGGCCATCGTCAACCGCGTCTGGGCACACTACTTTGGCCGGGGAATCGTCGATCCGCCGGACGACCTGTCGCCGCTCAATCCGCCCACGCATCCCGAACTGCTGGACGAGCTTAGCCGGGGCTTCATCGAAAGCAAGTACGACCTGAAATGGCTGCACCGGGCTGTCCTCAACAGCCGGACCTATCAGCAATCGGCCCAGGCCAACGCGAGCAATCGCGCGGACAGGGTCAACTACGCCCGTTTCGCTGTGCGCCGCCTACCGGCCGAGGTGGTGGTGGACGCCATCAATCACGCGACGGCCAGCGCCGAGACGTTTCCCGAGATTTCGCATTTGCCCGCCGGGACCAAGGCGATCGAGGTTCCCGGCATGACGAACTTCAACCGCGACGGCAGTGGGGCGATGTCCGCCGCCTCGCTCGACTATGCCTTCCAGCTCTTCGGCCGTTCCAAACGCCAGGTGTCGTCGCAATGCGACTGCGATACCGGCAGCGAGTCGTCCCTGGTGCAGAGCCTCTACCTGGCCAGCTATGGCGACGTGCTCAAGAAACTCAACGCCCCCACGGGGCGCGTGGCCCGGCTCGTCAAGGACATTCCGGATGAGAACCAGCGGATTGAGGAAGCATTCCTGTGGGTGCTGGCACGCTTTCCCACCGCCGGCGAGCGCCAGAAATTCCAGGCGTTCCTGAAAGAGGCCAAGTCTCCCGAAGACGGGACCCGCGAAATCCTCTGGGTGCTGTTGAATGCCCATGAGTTCTTGCTGAACCGCTAACCTGCCGCGCGCCGTCAGGGCCGCGTGCGTTTTCCTTCCCGAAAGGAGCCACGTCATGCTGTCGGGTTGCTTGGATTTTCATACGCAGTACCGCTTGCACCGCCGCCAGTTTCTCAAGGTCGGCGGCAGCGGCCTGTTCGGCTTGAGCTGGGCGGTCATGCACAAGGCCGAAGCGCTCGCCGCGCAGGCGCAGACCAAACGCCAGGCCAAGCAGCTGGTCATTCTCTGGTGCAACGGCGGCCTCGGGCACCTCGATTGCTTCGACCCCAAGCCGGACGCCCCGGACACCATCCGCAGCCCCTGGCCGGTGGCGCAGACGAAGGTCCCCGGCATGGTGCTTGGCGAGCGCGTCGGCAGCCTGGCGCGCGTGGCCGACAAGATCACGCTCCTGCGTTCCTGCAACGCCAAAGGCTATCCGCAGGAAGGCCAGCACGGCATCCCCGCCGCCTGGGCGTTCCTGACGGGCACCCGGCGCGACACCCGCGAGCGGCAGCCCAATATCCCCCAGTCGCCGCTGTACGGGAACGCCATGGCGCATTTCCGCTTCGGCCCCGGCGACGTGCCGCCCAATGTGATTCTCGGCTCCGCGCGCAGCCACGACAGTTTCCTTGGCGTGGCCTGCGACCCGATGGAAATCAAGGTCAACGACCCCAGCGACAAGCTCAAGCAGATGCTGGCGCCGCCGCGCGACCTACTGGAGCTGGACACCCTGGAGCGGCGCAGGTCGCTCCTCGAATCGGTCAATGACCAGCTGCGCCAGCTTGACGCCGCAGACGACCTGATCGGCGGTTTGGACGAGTTCAAGCAAAAAGCGTTTGACCTGCTACGTTCACCGAAGCTGCGCGAAGCGGTGGACCTGAAGCGCGAGGACCCCAAATCGGCCGAGCGCTATGGCCGGGCGGACACGGGCCAGCGCGTGCTGACCGCCCGTCGGCTGATCGAGGCCGGCGTGCCTTGCGTCTTCGTCGATATCCCCGGCGGCTGGGATTGGCACGGTGGCAGCAACCTGGACCGCGCGGCCGGCGACCTGAAAGCCCTCGGCGACTCCGCTGCGGCGCTCATCGAAGATCTCGATGCCCGCGGCCTCTTGAAATCCACGATCATCATGATCGGCAGCGAGATGGGCCACACGCCCAAGATCAACCGGCCGGGCTTCGGCCGCGAGCACTGGAACGACGCGCAATCGTTCCTGCTAGCCGGCGGCGGCCTGGCTGGTGGCACCGTGATCGGCGCCACCGACAAGGTCGGCGCCTACGTCACCAACCAGCACTACAACGCCACCAGTCTGGCACGAACGATTTACGGACAACTGGGCATCGACCCCGACCACGAGTTGTACACCGCCGACCGCCGGCCAGTGAAGCTGGTGCCGGATGACGCGGCGGTCATCAAGGAAGCGATCGGTTGAGCGGCGGCGCTCGGGCCGCCCGTGGCGTGAGGAAGCGCGACCCTGATGGGTCAGGCTTCCTCACCCATTGTTGAGACTCTCCCATGCAGTTTCACTGGGGCCAGGAGAGTCTGTCAGGACTCGTGCTTCTCGGAAACGCGCGTGCGCGTCGTGGCTTGGCTTGGCCTGCCAGCTGCCTGATACTTCTTGCCAAGCAGTTGCTGGACGGTATCCGCGAAGGCGCGGGCGTGCGGCTGCGGCAAAACCCCTTTGCGCCAGATCAGGTTGACTTCCACCAGGCCGAAATGCCGGCTCAAGGAATGCGCGCAGAGCTGGCGCGGCTGGATCTGGCCGCGCCGACCGACCACGATGCCAATGCCCAAGCCCATCTCGACGTAGCGGCGAATAACCGGGGTGTTGACCGCCTCGACCCGCCGTGGCTGCACCGCGAATGCTCCCAGTTTCTGCAAGGCGGCAGCGATCTCCCGCCGCGGAAACCCGTTCACGGCGTTGACCAGCGGGTAGCCTTTCAGATCGCGCAGCCCGATGCGGTCTTTCTTGGCCAGGGGATGGCTCGGCGGGCAGATCAGCAGAATGTCGAGTTCGTAGCCCAGTTCGTAGTGCAGCCAGGGTGTAGCCTCGCCCGCTTCCTGCTCAGTGCTGATGCCCAGGTCCGCCGTGCCCTTTTCGACCGCTTCCGCGACGGTGCCGCTCATGCGCTCGAGCAGGTTCAAGCGGACCTGGGGATGTTGCCGCTCAAACGCGGCGATCACCTCCGGCAGCTCTTCCACCAGGATACGCTGAGGCGCGGCCACGGTGAGACAGGCCTCGACCTGCTGGAGCTGTTCCCGGAACACCCGACCCAGCGAATCCATGCCCGTGACCAGCGGACCGGCCAGCTGGGCGAGGAGCGTGCCGGCGTCGGTAAGCCGGCAGCCGCGCCCGTGGGGCTCGATGAGCTGGGCGTTCAGCGACCGCTCCAGGGCATGAACCTGCGCCCAGACGGTAGGCTGAGCGACGCCCAGGGAAGCGGCCGCGGCGGCCAAACTTCCCAGCCTCGCGGTCTCGGCGAAGCTGCGGAGCTGCTGGAACCGCAGTTCCTTGTAGCGACGGCTGGTGGCATGCGCGGCCATGAACGGCCTCCAATGGCAAACGGGATCGAACGTTGGTTCGGACACGGCGCTATCAGAAACTCTATAGTACTTGTCTGGTGGTCATCTAGCAAATATTAGATGCAGTATTGTGGTGACAAGCGTGCCCCGATGCCGTTAGATCACTTGAGCAATGCGTCCGCAACGGCAAGCTGCGCCCAATCCTCCCGGCCTGATGATCAGCGAAGTACGGCCTGCCCCGACTATTGGGAAGCTCCCCCCATACTTCCAATGGCATGCGGCTTTGTGGCAGGAGCCGCGAACGGAATGGCGCCTTCGCGGACTCGGGCCGGGATTGTCTGAACCTTCCACCTCCCCTCCGCGAAGACTGACTGGGATGAACATCAATCGTCGCAACTTTCTCCAGACCGTCGTCCTGGGCGGTGCAGGCTGCTGGGCAGTCGGCGGCACGGTCGGGGCTACCTTGCAGGCTTCCGCGAACGAGAAACTCAACATCGGCGCGAGCGGCGTCGGCGGCAAAGGCGTCGAAAACCTGAATGGTGTCAGCAGCCAGAACATCGTGGCGCTGTGCGACATCGACGAGAACAGTTTGGGCAAGGCAGCGGAGACGCATCCGAAGGCTGACAAATATCACGACTTCCGCAAGCTGCTCGAGCGCAAAGACCGGGACGCAGTCGTCATCAGCACGCCCGACCACACGCATGCCCCCGCCGCGGCCGCTGGCCGAAGGCGTCAAGCTGCCCGCCAACCGCGCGCTCTTCGTCGGCGACCGCGGCAAGCTGCTGGTTCCTCACGGCGGCGGCAAGTGGCAACTGCTGCCGGAAGCGAAGTTCGCCGAGTTCAAGGGACCGGAACCGTTCGTGCCCAAGTCCGCCGGCCACTATGCCGACTGGATCGCGGCTTGCTAGGGCGGGCCGCCGGCGGGAAGCAATTTCAGCGATGCTGGCCCGCTCACCGAGACGGTCTTGCTCGGCAACGTCGCCTTGCGCGTCGGCAAGAAACTGACCTGGGATAGCGCCGGGCTGCAAGTGAGCAATTGCCCGGAAGCGGCGGCATTGATCCGCAGGGACTACCGGAAAGGCTGGTCGTTGTAACGTGAGCATGAAGATCTGGCTTTACCTGAGCATCGGCCTGTCGGTGGGGACGGTGAGCGGGTCACTGGGAACTGGCGGCGGCGTGCTGCTGGTGCCCGCGCTGATCTGGCTGTGCCAGTTTAAACCCGGCCGCGCGGCCGGCACCACCCTGGCCGTGCTGATGATCCCGGTATGTCTGCCGGCGGCCTGGAAGGCCATTGGCCAGGAGCGGGTCGACCTGGAAGCGGCGTGCTGGATCGCCGCGGCCTGCGCCGTGGGGGCACTGCGCGGTGCGTCGCTGGTGCCGTCCCTGCCGGAACCGCTGCTCCGCTTGTGGCTCGGCGGGCTGCTGATCGCCATCGGCTGGCAATTCGTGACCAGTATCATGAGCAACTCGGCCGGGGCGAGTGGCGTCGCCACGGCCCTGACAGGCATCACGCTACTGGGTGAAATCTTAAGCGCTCGGCGGCGGAGCACCGTGCCCGCCCCTTCACCAGCGCTTGCCTTGCATGGTCCGCTCGGCCCCGAAATCGATAACTACATTGGATTTCAAGGGGAGAAGTCATGAGACCGGTTTCCTTCCTGACGCTGCGGTGCCATTGGCTGGAGAAATTCATGTTCCACACTTGGCGCGGTCGCTTTATCGCCGGGACTGTATGGTGCGCAATTCTTTCTGGTGCGGCCGCCCAGGGACCGGGGACCAGCAGCGCAGCGAGCAAGCCATTGATCTTGTTGGTCGGCGACTCGATTACTTCAGGCACACCCAGCGCACAGACCATCTACCGCCCGAGCGCTGCGGGGTTGGCTGCGAAAGCAGACTTGGAGGAGGGCAACTATGGTTACTACGACGCGCTCGTCGACGCGCTCGTCGAAGCGACCGCCAGCAAGGATGTTCCCTTCCGCTTCCGCAAAATCGGCCTACGCGGTCAGGCTCTCACCGGCTCGCTCGGCCTGGCCTGCCGACAAGTGCTGGCGCGTCGGCACCGTACCCTGAAAGAGCAACCGGCCTACCTGATCGTGCAGGACTACTTCATTGCTCAGGATGGCTCTTTAGAGGAACTCGACAAGGCCTTGCGGCAATTGGCGGAGGCCGCGAAGAAGGCCAGAGTCACGATCGTCTTTTCGACGGTAACCACGGACCCACGAGGCTCCAGCCCCTGGAAGGCTAAAGACGAGGATGTCCAGAGAACGAATGCGTTGATCCTGAAGTCAGCCAAGGAGGTTGACGTTCCCGTGGTAAGGCTAGACCTGGCCTGGGAGCGATACGAGAAATTCGCGAAAGGCAAGGAACCGGCGCGGGACTGGATCCTGACGAACGTTGGCAAACGTGCCGATGGCGTACATCCAGGCCCCGTGGGTGCGTTGCTTCAGGCTTTGGTGTTCGCGCGAGAACTCGGCATTCCACCCGGAAAGTGCGACGAGACCATACCGGAACTCGGGGTGCCCGAGGAACAAGCCGTCGCGCTCAAGAAGTTGGTCTACTCCTGGGTCGATCCGACCGTGATCCCGCTTCCGCAGGCCGCGACGACCGACAAGAAGTAAGGCAACCATCAGGTCGTGATGGTTCGGAGGATTGCCATGAGACAACTGCAACTGTGGGCAGGCGGGCTGGCGATGCTAGCGTTCCTCGTGACAGTGGGACCGTCGGCAGTGTCGGCTGCGGACGCCCCCAAGGTGGGCAAGTTCCCGATACCCGACTGGCACCCGGACGCGCGCTGGGAGGTAGAAGATCCTTTCGCGGGTTCCGTGCCGGGGTTTCTGGACGGCCCGCACCGCGAAAGCCAGCCGTTCGCTGGCAAAGTCGACTTCGTTTACGGCCCCACACAGGCGGGACGCAATGTTCTGCTCTCGTACGATCCGGAGTCGGAGTTCGTCCACATCGCAGCCGGAGTCGCCCGCGGCTACCTGGATGGGCCTTTCTCGCAGGCCCGCTTCGGCCGGAACGACTACACCGCCCGGCCGCGGTTCGTGGCCTCGCCCGACCGGCGCTACTACTACTTGATGGACGTGGAGAACCAACGTGCCTTGCGCCGCTGCGATCTGGAAAACCAGGAAGTGACCACGATCCGCCGCACGGTCAAGAACTTTGGCGGCATGACGGTGGACGACAAGGGCAACCTCCTGATCATCGATGGTGCGGAACTGCATTGGCTCGACCCTGCCGGCAAGCAAGAGAAGTCTGTCAGCCTCAAGCTGGAAGTAAAAGTCAGCGGCATCGGCGGCGCCGGGGCCTCCCGCGCGCTGGACGAAGTTCATGGACGGCTGTACGCGACCGCCATTGGCCCCACGCAGTGGTACGTGTGGTACTGGGACCTGAAGGACGGTTCGTTTCACGGCGTCCTGCCCGTGCCAACCAAGGGGATCGGACGCAAACGGAACGAGGCCGGGCCCTTCGCCGGCACCGACCTCTATGCAGTAATGACAAAATTTCTCAGCTGAGGTGCAGCTGCGATGAAAAACATACCTATTCCCGAGAAGACGTTGTTACCAGCAAAGCTTCTCCGGAGGTCGGTATGCGCGCTTCCCAGTATCGCCACTGTGCCCGGCAGGTGCAAGCGCAGGTGCTCGCGCTGCTCCAGCGCCAGTTGCTCCCCCGCGACTTCTCCCGCCGCTGCTCGGCCTGGCAGTTGCTCTCCAGCCTGGTGCTGGCCACCGCCAGCTGCCTGTCGCTGACCGCCATCGCCGCCCTGCGCCGCCACAGCCCCAGCCAGACCGCGCTGTTCCAGGCCTGGCGCGCCACGCTGCCCGGCTACGACCGCCTGCTGGCCCGCACCCCGCGCCTGCTCCGCGCGTCGTTGCCCGCAGGTTTGCGCCGCCGCGCCGCCCGGCGGCGCCGCTACCCGCTGGCCATCGACCTGCACGGCGTGCCCTACTACAAACGCGACCGCACGCCACCGGCCCCGGTCCGCAAAGGCCGGCGCTTGCAGGGCACCGCCTACGCCCACCAGTACGCCACCGCCTGCCTACTGTGCAAGGGGCAGTACTACACCGTGGCCCTGACGCCCTACACCCCCGGCGAGACGCTGGTCGATCTGGTGCGCCGCTTGCTGCGGCAGGCGGCCGGCAACGGCTTCCCGCCCCGCTACGTGCTGATGGACCGCAGCTTCTGGTCAGCCGTAGTCTTCCGCTACCTGCAACGTGCGCGCTACCCGTTCTTGCTGCCGGTCCTGGGCCGGGGCAAGCGGCCCGCCCGGCCGGGTGGACCGACCGGCACCCACCCGTTCTTGCACGGCTTGTGCCCCAGCGGGCGTTATCCCTATACCCTGCGGCCGGGCCGGAAGTCGGTGGTGACGGTGACCATCGTGGTGCAGCGCCGCAACCACGCGGGCCGGCACGGCCGGCACACCCAGGCGTACGCGCTGTGGCGGGTGCCGGTGGGCAGCGTCCGCTGGGTGCGCGAGAGTTACCGGCGGCGCTTCCGCATCGAGAGCAGCTGCCGGTTGCTGGAGGAGGCACGGGGCCGGACCAACAGCCGCCGGCCGGAGGTGCGGCTGTGGTATGTGGTGCTGGCCCTGCTGCTGGCCAACGCCTGGCTCCAGGTGCGCTGGGCATTGGCGCGGCAACACCGCGGCGACCGGCGCTGGGAGCCGTGCTGGAGCGCGCGCTTGCTGACGGCACTGGCCCAAGTGCTGTGGACGGAGCCCGACCCAACGCGCGCACAACTACCGCCCCCGTCATGAGTTCCCGACGTCCCATGCACACGCCCATTTTGTCATTACTGGACCGGGGTTTTCCTGGTCCCGGTGGGAGTGACCCTGCTCGGCGCGACGGCGTTCCTGCTGCTTTTTGCCGAGCGGAAGTACGACCGGCGGGGGGAGCCATTGACCGGGCCGCAGCCCGGCGCGATGCCGGCGAGGAAAGAGATCGTACCGGCGTGAGCCCTGACCTGATGGAGTGTTTCACCAATGACCTGGCGCTGGTACTGGGGAGACTTGCACAGCCACTGTTCAATCAGCTACGGCCACGGCACCGTGAACCAGGCGCTGGCGCGAGCTCGACAGCAGCTTGATTTTTGTTCCATCACCGGGCATGCCTTCTGGCCGGACATGCCGACCGACCGCTCGGTCTACGCGGAGATCATCGACTACCATACCGTGGGCTTTGCCCGGCTGGCACGGAACTGGGACAAGTTGCTCGCCCGGCAAGCCGCGGCGACAGAGCCGGGGAAGTTCATCGCCTTGCCCAGCTACGAATGGCATTCGCTCCAGTACGGCGACCACAACGTCTATGCCGCCGGCCCTGACTTGAAGCTGGTTGATGCTCCCGATCTGCCGGCCCTTCGTGAACAAGCCAAGCAGCAAGGCGCAATCGTTATCCCGCATCACATCGGCTACGCGGCGGGTTATCGCGGTATCGACTGGCAACACTTCCGCGCTGAGGCTTCGCCATTCGTGGAGATCTATTCGCTGCACGGCTGCTCGGAAAGCGAAGCGGCGCCCTACTCGATGCTGCACGACATGGGGCCGCGCGACGCTGGCAGTACCGCTGAAGCGGGCTGGGACCTGGGCCACCGCTTCGGGGTCATCGGCTCGACCGACCATCACAGTGCCTACCCCGGCAGCCACGGCGATGGCCGCCTGGGCGTCATTGCCTCGGCTCTGACACGGGACGCTATCTGGGAAGCGCTTCTGGCCCAACGGGTGTGTGCCGCCACCGGAGACCGGATCGACGCCCGCCTGTTTGTGAACGATGCCGGGATCGGCGCGACAATTCAAGCGCCAGGCCCGCGACCGATCAAGGTCCAGGTCCGCGGCACCGATGCGCTCGACCGGGTCGAACTGCTGAAAAATGGCCGCGTGCTGCGCCACTGGTGGCCGGACGGCAACGAATCGGCGACGGTCTCGAACAGGCATCGGCTGCGCTTGACCTGGGGCCGGGGCCGCAAGCACCGTCCCGTCCGCTGGGATTGTCAACTGAGTTTGTCCGAAGGGGCCATTACCGAGGTCGAGTCCTGCTTTTCCGGGCCGCCGGTGGTCGCGCCAGTTACCCAGATCGGCGACGCCGAGGTGGCGGACGACAGTGTGGTTGACGCCCATCTGGGCCGAGCGCTGATGGTCGCCCTCCTCGCGGAGATACCGATGGCCGATGCTTTTCGTGTAGCTGTGCTCGGATTGACGCACGACCACGTCTGGAACAACCTACAGGAGCTACAGGCATCGGGGCGCGGGACGCTCGTGGCCGCCGCCGATCCTCATCCGCCCTTGCTCGACCAGGTCCAGCAACTCCACGGCTGCCCGGTTTACAGCGACCTTGAGGCGCTGCTGGAACGCGAGCACTTTGACGCGGTTTATGTCTTTGCCGACAACGCCACGGGTGCCCGCCTGGCGGAACTGGCTGCCAGCCGAGGCTAGCACGTGCTGATCGAGAAGCCGATGGCCGCCAGATTAGCCGTGCGCTGGATGGCGGTGCACTTGGTTCATTTCCCTTTCAGAATCCGATAGCCGATCTGGATTGGCATGTCGCCCTTTTCGGGATGCTTTTCGTAGGCGATCAGCGTGACACCGGTGCCATTGGACGCCACAGTCGGCCGGATGGCCGGGTTTTCAGCGGCGCCCGAAACATGAAGCATGTCCCCGGGCTGCCCGTCGCTGGAGATGCGCGTCAAGAAGACCTTCTCCGCGGGCGGCCGAGCGTTGCCACCCATGTCCCAGGCGGCGATGAAGCCGGTGCCGTCCCAGGCCGCTTGCGGGTTGCGGATGCGCGGCGGTTCCTTGTCGCCCTTGCCGGTCAGCAGAAACGTTCTGTCCAGCTGGCCATCTTGCTTGAAGAGCGCCGCGTGAGCGTCGTTCAAGGCGGCACCTCGTCCCAGGAAGATGCTCGTCGTCCAGGTACCCAGGTAGCCTTTGGGGCCAGCAGCCAGGGACATGGGGAATTGGCCGTACTGCCCGCCTGGGGCCTTCTTTTCCGTATTGCTGATCGGTGGAGTCTCGTAGGTCGGCTGGTCGGCGGCCTTGCCATCCTGCACGAAATGGCTGCCTGCTAGCGGCTTTCGCGCGAAATTGTTGTGACTGCCCAGCCAGAAGAGCAGGCTTTTCCCGTCATTGGCGGCGCTGGCCACCACTGGCCCAAACCGGCTCACCGGGGCCTTTTCCGTGACGAGCAAACTGCCTTCGGGGTCCCGCACCTTGCCTTCGGGCGAAACGCGGGCACCATAAATCTCGTAGCGATTGCCGGAGCGCGCATCCTGCCAAACCACCAGGAAGTTCTTGCCATCCCAGACCACTTGCGGCAGCGCCTGATTGTGCTTGCTGCCCGCGATCAGGAAGCCGGCCGTGTCCAGCACCTCGCCTTCCGGCGTCACGCGCGCGCCGTACACGTCCCAGTCCTTTTCGTTCCGCAAGTCCTGCCAGACGACGAGAAAGACGCCCGCACCGAAGGCGAGGCGCGGCCTTTCCTGCAAGTCCTTGGCCGCGCAGACCGAGAACGGTTTGGCGTCGAGAACCTTCCCCGCTGCATCCACCCGGCAGGCGACGATGTCGCCGGCATACTTGATTTCCTTGCGGAGATCGCCCTCCTCCAGGTTGCCGGACTGCCAGGCAACGAGGAAGACACCCTTGCCGAACGCCGCTGCTGGGGTAAAGGCATCCTGTCCCTCCGCCAGTGGCAGAAGGGCTTCAGGGGCCAACGACTCCTCGGCCAACGCCGTTCCCAGGAATCCGCACAAGAGCAGAGCTATCGTCGAGCGCATGATGGCTTTCCTTTACTGGGGTTATTTGATCCGTCGGGCGAGCGTGACCGTGTGGCCGGGATAGAAATGCAGCCAGCCGGAAAAACTGCCATCCTCGAACCAGAACGGCGGCTCCATGTAGGTGATCGGTGTGCCCTTGCCCTTGTCGGTGAAGCGGCCTTCCTTGCCGTTAAACACGCGCAGCACCTTCTCCTCCAGATCGAGCCGGTAGCAACTGGCGTCGTCCACGCGTGTCATGTACAGGAAACGCTTGTCGGGGTCGTCCGGCCCCCAGGAGATCGCGCCCTCGTTATAAACCACCGTCCCCTCGAACGGGCCGGCCTCGCCCATGGCCCGCTTGTTGGCCTCTTTCGAGGCGTTGGGCAGGACGCCATGATAGCTGCCGTCCTTGAGGTCCCAGAACCAGATGTACCAGGGCGCCGCAGCATACGTAGTGCCATACAGGCGACCGCGCTTCTCGTCGACCGCCAGCACGGCGCTGAGGGGATTCAGCGCCTGGGTTCCTTGTAGTTTCACGGTTTCCAGCAGCTTCCATTCCGGCCCGGGGCTGAGCACCGCCACTTCGGTGGCGGGATTGTTCAGGGCCGCGTAGACCTTGCCACTATCGCCGCAAGCGATGGCCTTCGCCACGCCCTTGATGGGCACGGTTGAAACATACTGTTTGGCGAAGTCCAGCGCTCGGACGCGGCCTGTGCCGACATCTTCCAGCACGTAGAAGAAACGGCCGTCGGGCGCGGGAACCCAGTAGAGCGCATCGTGGTAGTGCCCGCCCTTGAAGCGGGCCCGCGCCAGCGGGCCGTCCAGGTAGCCGCGGGCGCCGCGGGTGGCCTGAAAGTATCGGTCGGTCCGGGCATCGAACGACAGGAAGACGTGGCGTTCGCCCTGAGTGAAGCCGCCGAGCAGTCCCGGCCGCACCCCGGTCAGCCACATCACTTCACGGCGCGGGCCATCGAGTTCTCCGGGCAAGAGCAGGTTGCCCGCGAACGGCTCGGCGACTTCCCAGCGGGCATCGGGATGCCAGACGGGAATGGCAAACTTGGGTTTCTTTGCCGTTGGTTCCTGGGACAACGCGGCGCCGGAGAACGGCAGAGGCCCGAGACACGCCAGCAACATCACCCACCACTTCGTCCTCATCGCGAATTTCTCCATGCTGATCTTGAGTTGCTGTCAGTGCTTGCAATCGTCCCGTGTGCTTCCGCCCGGCCTGCGAATGACATTGGTGCCGCAATGGGCGCCACCGTCGCCTCGATGCAAAGCGTCCCAGCCGTCGAGGAAAAGGGGCCGAGACGACCCGCGCTGCAACGCCGCGCGCCAGGCCAGGGCGAAAAGATCGCTGTCGTCGTCGGCTGGGTCTCCGCGCGGGCCGAATGGACGGAGAAGGACGACGTCGTTGTCGAGTGGCACGAGGTTGACGGGGTTGGGCAACAGTGCGCCAGCGCACTCGCCCTGTTCGTCGGCGGAAAAGATTACGGGAAGGCGGAGCACAGCGTCGTCGCCAATACCCAGTGCTTCCAGCGCTGCCGGGATGCCAGTGCCTTTGGCCCGAAGGCGCGCGGTGCATCGCTTGGCTGTCTTGCGCAAAGCCGAATCGTGGGCCAATTCGCCGGCGGTAACGAGCGCTGGAAACTCCTGGCCCGCGCCGTCGCGCCACATCTTGGCGTCCTCCACGGCCACAAAGCGGCTCGTGGCGTCGGGCGTTTCGAGCCAGATGGGCATGGTTTCACAACGGCCTGCTCGGGCCGCGGCAACGACCTGTGACACTTCGGTGCCGCGCAGGTCCCAGACGAAGTCGATGGTGATGCGTCGGCCCTCGACCTTGTGAATCCGCGCCACCTGGCCGGCACCGGTACCGCTGATGATGCGCACGTACTTCCATTTGCCAGCCGGCAAGCCCGGAGCGGCGGTTTCGATGAGTCGCGCGCCCGCACCAGTCACGGAGCCGGCGGTCTCGGCGCTGCTGTGTGCATAGAAGAGTGCCCGCTCGACAGGCGCGGAATCCAGCAGGCGCAGGCCCGCCTCGAAGTCGGGGAGCACCACGCGGAATCCCGGCTGCCCAGGAGCGCCAACGAAGGCCAGAATTTCGTCCACATGGCCGACCTTCAGCCAGTCCGTGTCAATCTCGAGCAGTTTTCCGTCGGGACCGGCCTGAATGCGCTGGTGCCGGAAATAGTCCTTGATGTCCTGCTGGAGAGAGCGCCCCACAAGGAGCCGCCCATGTGGGAAGCCTGGCAAGGGCGGTGAGGCGAGGACATTGCCGCCCCCGTCGAACCGGCGCCGCTCCGCCTCGGCGCGCTCTGGGCTGACCTCGACTCGTTCCCATCCCTGCTTCGCAAAGAGCGGATCGCCCCAGCCATCGAGGTTCCGACTGCCGGGCAGGCGCAGGACGGCGCGCCGACCGCGCCGCTCGCCGACAAGCCAATCGTCGGTGGGCCACGGCGCGAACAGGGCCGACGCCGCCCGGCCATCGGGGCCGAACGCGGGCACGGCAAAGACGCGCTCGGCGCCGAGTCCCGGGACGGCTACGAGGCGCTGGGCCCAACCGCCCGTTTCACATGCGATGACGTGCTCCACGGCCGCCGTCGCTGACGGAACGATGAAGCCATCGTTCACCGCAAGCGCACGGCCCTGTGCATCCGGTTCCAGCGTGGTGGAGCGGAGAGGGACGCTTGGGTTCTCCGCCGCAGCGCTGCATCCCGTGAGACAGGCGACCATAATGAAGAACCACCGAGACGCTGCCCCTGGGGAGCACGCCGCCGTCTTCATCAGCAGTCCGCGTGCCTTGACGGTCTGCCCGGCAGCCGCCATCTTGTGTTCCCCTGTCATCATGCCTGGGATTTCTCCTTCGTACTCTCCCTGACCCGCCACTAACACCCGGAGGGCAAAATCCGCGCCGGCCTGCTCGGCGTCCAGGAAGAACTGTTCCGGTCGGGCTACTGCTGCGGCACCGCAATAAGTGCATCTTGAATCAGGCAATCACTTCCTTGATTAACGGGACATCCTCGGTGATCAGCTTCAATGGCCGGTTGTCTGGCGTCAACAACTCGTGATCCGGGTCAATCCCGAGCAGATGGTAGAGCGTCTTCCCCAGGCTGGCGATCTTGTAATCCTTGTCCTTGACATAGGCCGCATGGGCGTCGGTCGCGCCGACGACCTGCCCGGACTGGAAGCCGCCGCCAGCCACCAGCACGAACTGCGCCGCTGCCCAGTGTTCCCGGCCATAGGGTTTGCCCTGGCCGACCTTCGGCGTGCGGCCCATCTCGCCCAAGGCCACGACCATGGTGTTTTCGAGCAAGCCGCGCGCGTCGAGGTCCTCCAGCAAGGACGGGAGGGCCGCATCGAGACAGGCCAAGTCCGGCAGCGCCTTGTCCAAGCCGTTGCCACTGTGCCAGTCCCAGTAGGCAAAGTCCACGTAGACGAACGGCACGCCCGCCTCGATCAGCCGGCGCGCCATCAACACCTTTCGGCAATGATAGTTGCCTTTGATATTCGTGTTGCCGTAGTGCTGGATCTGGCAGCCGTAGCGTTCTCGGTTCTTGGCAGGCTCCTTCTCCAGATCGAGCGCTTCGCGCAGCTTCGGCGCGCGAAGCAGGTCAAACGCCTTTTGCTGGAAGCGATCCAGGCCCTCGATGATCGGGCTGGCGGCATCCTGCCTGCGGATCTGCTGCTCCAGGGACCGCAGCATGTCCACGTTGCGGTCGAAGCCGGCCAGGTCGAGCTGCGGTGGCGTCAGCATCCGTTCGGTCTGGTCATCGCGGCGGTCGTCGGGAATGCTGAGCGGATCGTAAGCCGGGCCCAGAAAATTCTCGCTCAGTCCTGTGGCATGCGAGTTGATGTTGCCCAGCGCCACGAAGCTCGGCACCTCTTTGGGGGTCGGCAGCAGCTTGGATGTGACACAGCCAATCATCGGGTACTTCGGCGTGCCGCGCAGGCCGCGTGGGTTGCCGGTCTTCCAGCTCAGCCCGGCATGATGATCGCCTGCCTCCGGGTAGCCCTTGGAATGCACCGAGCGCAGCACGCTGTACTTGTTCGCCAGCTTGGCCAGGCGCGGCAAGTGCTCGCAAACTTCCAGGCCGGGCACCACGGTCTGGATTGGCTTGAAGGGCCCGCGCACGTCCGCGGGCGCGTCCGGCTTCATGTCGAAGGTATCCTGATGCGGCGGCCCGCCGTGCAGCCAGATGAAGATCACCTGCTTGGCTGTCGCTTTGCTGGCAGCGGCGGCCTGAGCCTGGGCCTGGAACAGGTTGGCCCAGGTCATGCCAAACAGCCCAACTCCACCTACCTGCAACATCTCGCGGCGGTTCAAGGAATTTCGGAAGGACTGGCATCCCAGGTTCATGGCAGCATCCTCTGGCGCGGGCCGACCGTCAGCCGGCCGATGGTTTGCGGATCAATGATTTAGCAGAAACTCACTGGTATTCAGCAGGGTCCACATCAGGCCCTCCAAGCCCTTCTGGGGTGAGGGGCTCTTTTTCAGGTAGTCCAGGCAGATTTGTCGCTCCGCCTCGGTTGGCGGGCGGCTCAGCGTCCACAGGTAGGTCTCGTCGATGCGCCGGGCGTCGTCGGCATGGTCCTTGACGATCTGGGCCACGCGACCCTTCGGATCGTTGATCTTCTTCAGAACTTCGGGATGATTGGCCAGGTACAGGCTCTGCAAGAGCGCCGGCCTGGTTTCCCGATCGCAGTCGCACAGCGCCTCGGTGTTTCGAGTCGGACGGCCGAAGACCGTGAAGGTGTACTCCACGAACTTACTGCCGACGGCGCCGTCCAGCACCGAGACCGGTACTTCCAGCGCCCGCGCCCCCGGCAGGACAGTGGCGCCGAACTTTTCGCTACTGCCCGTCGCGTGATTGAGTGCGTCGAGAAACACCTCGGCCGACAAGCGGCGGCGGTAGAACGAGGCGAAGTTGCGTGTGTCGCCCTGGTTGCCCGCATGAGTGCGGTACGAAAGCTGGTAAGCCCGGCTATGCAGGATCGTCCGGTGCAGCCATTGCAGATCGTACTTGCTGGCGACGAAGCCCGCGCACAACTCGCGCAGCAACTCGGGATGCGAGGGTGGATTGAGCGGCGACAGGTCATCCACCGGTTCGACGAGGCCGCGCTCGAAGTAGTGGGCCCAGACGCGGTTGACGATGGCCTTGGCGAAAAATGGATTCTCCGGTTGTCGCATCCAGGCGACGACCAGCGGCCGGGGGTCCTGATCCCCTGCCAGCGCGACGGCCTGTTTTTCACCCAGGAAGCGAAACTGCTCCGACTGCTGTGTCCCCAGCGGACTGGTCACGCTGGCCCAGCCGAAGGGATTACCCGGGGCGTGGTAGACCTGGGAGCAATCGAGAATAGCGACGGCCCTGCCGATTGCGCCGCTGCGGTCTTGCAGCTGCTTGGCCTCCCGCTGAATCTTTTCCGCCTCGGCCTTGTCCTTGCCCTTGGCCTGGTCTTGCAGCTGCTTGGCCTGGTTGGCCAGTTCCTTGCCTTCGTCTTGCAGCTTTTTCTTTTCCTCGGCGGTCAGGGCGCCGCCCGCCTTCTTCTTGATCTCGGCCGCGTCCTTGACTGACAGCACGCCCGTGTTGGCCCGGACGCGGCTAAAGAAGTTGGCGAAGCTCAACAGGTCGTCCTGCGTCCACACATCGGTCGGATGGCGATGGCACTGCGCACATTGCAAGCGTAATCCCAGGAAGGCATGGGCCACCTGGACCGCGCCCTTGACACCGGTCGTATCAAACCGATGCCAGTAGAGATCGAGGCTCTTCCGCTGGGCATACTTCGAGGAATTATCGCGTGCCCCAGCCTGGTCTTGCTCCGTCTGTTCCAGGACTTCGCGGATCCACTCATCGCGCGTGCGGCCGTCGAGACTGGTCGCCGTCAACATGCGCTCGACCATTTCGTCATAAGGTGTGTTCTCTTGCAGCCGGGCACGAATCCACTCATAGAACCGTCGCGTGCTGGCCGGCGCGGGTTGATGGGTGAAATCCTGGTAGCTGATCCGCGGCCGGAGAATATCGCAGAACTTGGTCGCCCACAGGGCGGAGTAGCCAGGCCGCGCCAGCAGTTCCTCGATCTTCTTGGAGCGTTTCTCCGGCGCGGGGTCCGCCTGAAAGGCACGGACCTCATCCGGGGTCGGCAAGGCTCCCGTCACGTCGAGCGTCGCGCGGCGGAGAAACGTCGCGTCGTCGCACACGTCGGAAGACGGCACCTGAAGTTGTCGCAGCTTGTCGAAGAGGTGCCGGTCGATGAAGTTATTTTCCGGGACTCTTGGAAAGTCCCCGCGCGCCTCGGCTGGCACCAGTACGATCGACATCACGGGCTGGGCGCAAAAGCGAGCGACTACGGCCGCGTCCCCAGGACTGCTTGCCCGGATCAGCCCGGCGCGATTGACTTCCGCCACAACAGTGTCGCGCGACTCAAAGGAACAGAGATTGGTGACATCTTCCACGGAACCATCGGCAAAAGTGGCCTCCACGCGCATCTGACAGCTCTGGCCGGGCTTCAACGTTTGCCGGGCCGGGGTCGCGGTCAGCTGGCGAACCCGACCCTGTTCGGGAGCATCCCGGGAAGCCCCGCGGTCAATCCAGTCATGGAGCAATTGGTACTCCTGGCTGCCGGCCCCCAGCCGCTTGCCGCCCTCGTGCTTGACCTGACCAGTCGCCTTGAGCAGCAGGAGGCTAGCGGCAGGATCCTCCAGGTTTAGTCGTCGCCCGCCAGCCTCGCGAACCAGTCTTTCATGGTCCAGCGCCGGTTCGACACCAAACAAGCTCAGACGGAAGCCATTCTTGCCTTGCACAGCGCCATGGCACAGGCCGGCATTGCAGCCCAAGCGGCTGAACAACGGCACCACGTGCCGGCCGAACAGCGGTGTGGCCTGCTGAGGGCTCGATCCGGTCGCGGATTGTGCGCTTGCTCTCTGCTCGACGCTCAGGAGCAGCAGGCAAGCGGAAGAGGCCAGCCATAGTGGAGAGCGGAGCATGGGTGCTCCTTCTTGGGTGGGGAGGAATGTTGCGGTCTGTAACGGAAAGCAGGCAGGGTCGAACATCTGTTCCCGTTCGACGAGAGTGTATTTCACGCTCGCCAGGTCGAAAAGGAAAGTCTAAACTGCGACTAAATCATGCTTGATCTTCAATAGGTTTCACCTTGATCCCGAAATCGAGATTCAGGACCAGAGTTGATACCAGCCAGTTCCTTGAAGCCTCGACTCGCCCGGCCCGCGCAATGCCGCCTTCGTAAGGTGACCACGGCCCCATCTTGGGAGTAGTTGGGGTAGCTGAGCGTGACGAAGCTGAAGAAATCGCCGGAGTTGGCCGGCGCGCCCCAGGTGCCGTTCTTGCGCAGCGCGACCACGTGCTCTTTCTCGTGACGGCACGTGACGTAGGGGACTTCGTTCTGAAACACGGACCAGCCTTCCGGCGCCACCCCCGCGCCCATTGGGCAATGGACCACGTAGCAAGCGGGATCGCCCTTGCGCAATGGAGAACTCTGACCTCCTGCACGGCAAACGCGACCAGGTCGTCAATCGTGTACTCCGGCAGGCCCGCCTGCTGCGCCGCTGGTCCGAGTCGCCGACCGGAAAGGCACCGGATTCGCGCAACCCCGTCGGCGGCAATATCGCCGAGACCGAGTGAAGCCTTGCTATAGGACGGAAATGGCAGTGCTTCGCGGATGATCGAACTCGGCGTGGTTGCGGACACGACCACGCCGAGTTCAATCAAGCCGATGACATCGCGGAAGTGCCGACAATTCAAAAACCCAAAGCCTGGTAGTGCTCATCCAAACTCCGTACCCTACGGACTTCTTCCCGCTCTTCACTTGGGTCGATAGGCGGTGAAGAGATCTTCCTCGGCTTCGACATCAGCTGCTGCTGATGCCGCCGGAGCGGGCGGCGCCGTCACGGACTTGCCTGAAGCGGAAGGAACGGTGAATTCGTCCCCGCAACTCTGACACGTCAAGTTTCGCCCCGCGAGGTGGTCCGCCGCACTTTGTCTCGCGCCACAGCTAGAACAGGCGAATGCTGATCTCTCCTGCCTGTACATCCTTCGATCATTGACACCACTGCCCGGCGCATTTTTGGCACGCGTACGGAGGCGACAGCGATTCACCTACTCCCGGATGCGGTGGCCTGCGTCCAGTAGCCGATTCGCCCTTGGCGGAGTCCTTGCTTCGCCTGGCTAGATTGAAGTGACCGGCCATTTTGGGGCTTTCCAGTGGTTTGCAGGGTGTCGGGAACGATTTTGCGGGGCAGCCGGAAAAAGTGAAAGGTTGGGGCGCCCTCCGGCCTCTGACCAAGAGACGAGGCAAACAGCGCTACCACGCCTGCGGCCCCTGCGGCCCAGCCTGCCATGAACGCACGCAGTCCGTCCCCACCCCGATGTTCCTGGTCCGGAGTCAGCCATGCTCACCGTCTACTCTCAGCCCCTCGTTGGCAAGTCGCGCGCCGGCATCTCCCGGCGCAGCTTTCTCCAGGCCGGGGGTCTGTGCATTGGCGGCCTGACGCTCGCCGACGTCTTGCGCTTGCAAGCCAGGGGAGCGACGGATCGGCGGGGCCGCAATAAGGCCGTCATCAT
Organism: Planctomycetia bacterium; assembly: GCA_016795185.1. Classification (GTDB taxonomy): domain Bacteria; phylum Planctomycetota; class Planctomycetia; order Gemmatales; family Gemmataceae; genus JAGVLI01. The sequence goes on from JAEUIF010000306.1 coordinate 27,152, forward strand.
GATCTATCTGCCAGGAGGCCCCAGTCACATCGACATGTTCGACCTCAAACCTGATGCGCCCGTCGAGTACCGGGGCGAGTTTCGGCCGATCCGGACGAATGTCCCTGGCATGGACGTCTGCGAACATCTGCCACTGCACGCGAAGATGGCAGACAAGCTAGCCATCGTCCGGAACATGGTGTTCGGCAATTCTTTCCACAATGGGCCCTTGGAGCTCGAAACCGGCTTCGGCGGCAAGGGGCTTGGCCCGCGCCCGTCTCGGCCAGGCATCGGCTCCGTGGTCAGCCGGATACAGCGGGACGCCGGCGGCGCGGACGGTATGCCTCCTTACGTCGCTCTGAGCTCGAACATGACTGGCTACCCTGTCTACCTGGGGGAAGCCCACAAGCCGTTCATTCCAGTTGGACAGTTCCAGACCCTTGCGTTGCCCAAGGAGATGACCGCGGAAAAATTGCAAGAGCGCACCGAGCTTCTGCACGCTTTCGACTCACTCAACCGCGACCTGGATAGGCAGCGACTGACCGCGCATGACGCCTTCACGGCACAGGCGCTGGAAATGATCACCTCCAATCGGGCACGCGACGCTTTCGATGTCAGCAAAGAGCCCGATTCGGCCCGCGCCCGGTATGGCTCAACCGGGACCGCGTTGCTTCAGGCCCGTCGCCTGGTCGAGGCCGGCGTGCGAGTGGTTTCCCTCTCGTTTAGCGGCGTCGAACGTGGCGAGAAGGCCGGTCAATGCGCCGGTACGTGGGATAACCACGGCAACATCTTCAACGATCTCAAACTGGTGGTGCCCCGCCTGGATCGAGCCCTGTATGCCCTGGTGACCGACCTGCACGATCGTGGGCTGGACCAGGACGTAGCCGTAGTCGTCTGGGGCGAATTCGGCCGTACCCCGAAAGTCGGCCGGGACGAAGGCACGGGCAATCGCTCGGACGGCCGCAATCACTGGACGGAAGCGGGTTTTGCCCTGATGGCAGGAGGCGGTTTGAAGATGGGGCAGGTCATCGGCGCCACGGACGCCCGCGGCGGCCGCCCGGTGGGCGGGGCTTACCGACCTCAGAACGTGCTCGCAACTCTTTACCATGTGCTCGGCATTGACCCCCGCTCGACTCTGCCCGATCTCACGGGTCGGCCAATCTACCTGCTCGATGACCCCGAGCCGATTAAGGAACTGGTGTAACCATTGCTGCCTTCGCCCAGGAGTTTGCCAACATGACCTGTGCATTTCGGAAGTTGCTCTTGCTGGTGACCCTGAGCCTGACCGTGAGCGTGTCGTCTCCACACGGTTCGGCCGCCGACAGTTTCAAGCTGGAAGAGGGCTACACGCTGCTCTTCAATCGCAAGGACCTGACCGGCTGGGAATTGGGCTTCTGCCCGCCAGGGACCAGACCCAACGACGAGAAGCTCGACGGCAAGACCGTCAGCAAGGACAAGACCTTTGAAGTCGTGGACGGTCTCCTTATTGCCAGCGGGAAGGGCCTGAGGGGCGCGTACACGACCAGGGAATTCAACAAGGACTTTCATCTCAAGTTCGAGTTCCGCACCCCGGCCGACAACAAAAAGAATAACAGCGGCCTCTTTATTCGCGGCCCGCAGCTACAGCTGGACGGCACGAGCGAGGGAGGCTTGACCAACGTGTTCAAGAACCTCAAGAATTTCAAAGAAGGCGACTGGAACGAGATTGAGGTCACTGTCACGGGCGGCATCATCTCGAACAGCGTCAATGGCAAGGCGCTGACCGCGAAGGATGTGCTGGAGGTGACGGTCAAGGATGGCAAGCCGACGGCCAAGCTCAATGGCCAGGTAATCGAGGTCGGATCCATCCAGTGTTCGGTGAGCGCTGAGGCGGTCTGCAAGTGCAACGGTGAACGGATCGGCAAGCCGATGCGCATTCCGGCCACGGGAGTGATTGGCCTACAGTCCGAGATCGGCAAATTCGAGTTTCGCCGGATTCGGATCAAGGAGCAGCAACCTGCCGAAGTATCAAGCCCGTCGCGCTGATCACGATTTCAGTTTGACAACTCATGTGTAAATCGGCATTTGTTATTGCCACCACAGATCAAAACGGCTAGAAGCGCAACAAGGCTGGGCCATTGCCGCGCATGTGCCGGTTTTGCTCCACCCACCCCTATTTCCCTCCCGCGTGCCTTGTCCCGACGCCCCTCCGTACACGGGACGTGGTATCAAGACCTACTTTCGGTGACTGACCCGGATTTGTGAAAGGTACTCCCTGCCCCTCTCCTCTACGGAGGAAGCAGGACGTTTCGGAGAGTCCGACCAATGCCAAACGGCGATCTTGGGCTGGTGTTCCAGCAGATTCGCAAGACAGTAAACCTGCAGACGGCCGCCAGTGCGCCCGACGGCGAACTCCTGCAACGTTTCGTCGCGCAGCAAGATGAGGCCGCCTTCGAGGCCCTGGTGCGGCGGCACGGTCCCCTGGTCCTGGGCGTGTGCTGCCGGATGCTCTCCGATCGGAACGATGCAGACGATGCCTTTCAGGCAACCTTCTGCGTCCTGGTTCGCAAGGCGCATACCATCACCAAGGGGGAGTCCGTGGGCAGCTGGTTATACCAGGTCGCCTACCACGCTGCGGCCAAGGCACGAGCAGCGGCCGGGCGGCGGCGAGCGCGGGAGAATTACCATCCGAATCTCGATACGGCAGCCCTCGCAGCTCCGGCAGACGACGCGAGCGAGCTGCGGCCGGCTCTCGACGAGGCCGTCAACCGTTTGCCGGAGAAATACCGTCGCCCCATCGTGCTCTGCTACCTGGAAGGCAAGAGCAACGAAGAGGCGGCACGGGAAATCGGCTGCCCGGTTGGGACCGTATGGACCCGACTAAACCGCGGTCGGGAACGCTTGCGCGGCTTGCTCCAGCGGCGCGGAGTGGTCCTCTCGGCCGGCGCGGTTGCCGTCGCACTGGAAAAAGCTCCGCTTTCGGCCGCCGTGCCGGTGGCGCTTGTGCAGGCCACGGTGCGGGGCGGCATGCTGCTGGCGACCGGGGAAACGGCCGTCGCTGGCGCTTTTCCCGCATCAGTGGTCGGCTTGGCCCGTAGCGCAACCTGGGCCATGCTCTTGACTCGCCTGAAGACCGCAGCGTTGTTCCTTGCAGCCACGGCAGTCCTGGTCGGTTCGACCTGGCTAGCGGTCAGCTCGTCGGCGCCGACTCTTCCTGCCGGTGTTCAGGCTGTTGCCGTCGCTCCTGATCTGCGGTTGAACGACGAAGCACGCTTCGTCCAGGTCCATCAGTTCCTCAAGCCGCAACCGGGCGAGTCGCGCTGGCAGGCAATTCCCTGGCGGACCAGCGTCTGGCAAGCCAGGCAGCAAGCGGCCGTCGAGGGCAAACCAATCCTGCTGGTCGTGGCGGGGCGGGAGCATCCCCTTGGTCCCTGCGACACGACTGCCCGTTCCTTCCGTTCTCCCAATCTTTGGTCGGAAGCCAATTTCGACTTGATCCGCGAACGTTTCGTCGCCGTGGCCGCCAACGGCCAGGTCCTGATGAAGCGCCAGGATGCCGAGGGTGAGTTCATTCGCACTACCTGCGGTTTTGAATTCAGACCGCAAGGTCAAGCAGTCGTCTGCTTCACTGCCGGCGGCAAGAACCTGGGGAGCGACCCGCAGCGAGCCTGGCAAGCATTCCTCAAGCTGCCAAACGAGGAGCGGAGCGCGGGGGCCGTCGTGGTGGACGATCTCGACCCGGTCGATACCAGTATCGCGCCCACGCAACCACCCGCCGGTGGGCTGATTCTCAAGATCTACGCCCGGCCTCTGACGCGGGATGCTCACGGCGAACTGCGCCATGCGGCAGCTGCGGACTTCACGCTGGGCGAGGCGCAGTCGTTCGACCGGCGCACCATGATCGAGGCGTCCCCCGATCACATGTGGCTGACTGCTGACGAATGGAAATCCCTGGTTCCCACCACCTCCTGGCAAGGAGAACGATATTTGGTCCAGTCGGCGATCACGCACCGCCTGGTCCGTCATCACCTGGTCCCTAGCCGTATCTGCTCGTCGGGTGCGCCTTGGTCTGCCAGGAGCATCCGCGCAGCCGAGCTGACCTTGACCGTGGCCGAAGTGCATCCCGATCGCCTACAGCTTCGGCTGGAAGGACATGCCCAACTCGGAGCGACCCATGATCCTACTCGGCCAGTCGAGGAGCATGAGTTGGGCTATGAAGCCCAGGTGCACGGGTTTCTGACTTACGATCGCGCCCGGCAAGGCTTCACCCGGTTCGACGTGACGGCGCTCGGCGACGTCTATGGCAAGCTGGAAGGCTTGAACGGCCTGCTGGGAGCACGCCCTGGCCGGCAACCGCTCGGCTTTGCCTTCGAGCTCGCTACAAGCGACAAGCCTGCGGATCGCACCGTGCCGACCGGGAGGGAAAGGAAGGACTATTTCCAGATAGGCAACTGACGGTGCGTTTGCATTCGCCCGAAAATAAACAAGTCCTTTGACCTTAGCGGCTGGCCTGTTGCGAATTGAGGACATTATGAAGCGATATTGCCTCGTTCCGCTGCTCATTGCCACGTTGTTGCTGGGCCTTGGCCGCCTGGATGCGGGCGACGATAAAACTCCTGGTGACGTCGCTGGCCAGCTCCGTGAGCTGAATCCGAGAATCTTTCCGGCCGACGGCGACAAGGCGAAGGAACTCAGCCAGATGCTGGAAAAGGACTCCAGGCCCGCCTGCAAGCGGCCGCACTCCGCGAGAACCAGGCCTGGCAAAAGGTGAAGACCAAAGCGGACCGGGAGAAGTTCCGCGACGAACGGATCGGCGCTCTCAAGCGTTCGCTGGGAGAGTTTCCGGCTGCGCCGCTGGACCTGAAGATCCGGATCAGCGGCAAGCTGGAAGGAGAGGGTTATCGCATTCACAACCTGGTGTACGAGAGCCGACCGGGGCTGGTGGTAACCGCGAATCTGTACCTCCCAGCCAAGCCCGGCAAGGCGATGCCGGGAATCATCATTTCCCATAGCCAGCAAAATCCCAAGCCGCAGGGCGAATTGCAAGACATGGGGATGACCTGGGCCCGGCAAGGTTGCCTCGTCCTCGTGCCGGATGTTTTGGGCCACGGGGAACGTCGGCAACATCCTTTTGTTGATGCCAAATCGTACCCCGGAACGTTTCGCGTTGGGCGGCAGGACTACTACTTCCGGTACAACACCGCCCTTCAGTTGCATGCGGTCGGCGCGAGCCTGGCGGGCTGGATGGCCTGGGACCTGATGCGCGCGGTCGATGTGCTCCTTGCCCAGCCCGGCATTGACAAGGAACGCATCGTCCTGCTGGGCTCGGTCGCCGGCGGTGGTGATCCGGCGGTGGTGGCGGCTGCTTTGGACCCGCGCATTGCAGCGGTGGTGCCCTTCAATTTCGGTGGACCGCAGGCGGACTACGCTGTCCCCGAAAACGCGCAGCGGGATCTTTACTGGTTCGGTGTGCCGATCTGGGAGTCGACGCGCTGCCTGCGCCTCGGTGCGCGAGATGGCTTCGCCCACTGGCTGATCGATACGGCGGTGGCGCCGCGCGGGCTCCTCTACTCCCACGAGTTCGGTTGGGAGAAAAAAGGCGATCCCGCCTGGCCCCGGATGCAAAAGGTCTTCGCCCTCTACGACAAAGCCGACCACCCGGCTGTTGCCGCGGGGCGCGGCAACCTCAAGGGCCGGCCGCCGGAACATACCCACTGCAATAACATCGGCGCGCTCCACCGCCTCACCGGCGATCTCTGGCAATGAGCTGATTTACCGGACAGATTCTCACCTGTATTGCATCGGCGCCAAGTGATCACGACCGTTCGCGACTTCCACGCTGGACCGGCGGCCCGATTGACCTGTACCAGCAGGGCGAGCGTCGGCACGGCCGCTTACAAAACGTGTCAAATAGAGATTCGACTGGAACATCGTGCGCGCACGCTCTTAAGATCGAGGTCAATTCCTGCTCGCCTTGATATGTCGTTGGTTTTGAACGGACCTTCCGAGAACCTTGCTCTCCTTACCGGCTCAGCGTACTCAGCGAAAGTCGTGCTCTCCCGGCTCCCCTGCCATCCATCTGAAAACTGGGCAAGCTCAGGAGCGCGTCATGAAACCTCGGTCTCTTTTCGGTCTCGCTGCCTTGGCTATGGCCCTCTGCCACGGTCCCATGCTGGCCGCGGATGCGGATGGCATCGCGCTCTTCGAGTCGAAGATCCGG